>JAHHJO010000065.1:0-3040 GCA_018680275.1 Bacteroidia bacterium | reverse complement strand
GAATTCACTTCATTGATTGCTGCACTTACAAGAACTGCTAATGAAGGTACTGCTGCCCAGAACCTGATTACAGTATTGAATGGAGATGGACCTTTCACTGTCTTTGCTCCAACAAATGCAGCATTCCAGGCACTCCTTGACAGTAACAGTGATTGGAATTCACTAAACGATGTTCCATTGGATGCTTTGATCTCAGTTCTGACTTATCATGTCGTTCCTGCAAGAGCATATGACAAAGATTTGGCAGGTGCTGTTTCAGCAACTGGAGAGATTAGCACTGCGAATGGTGGAAATCTGACTTTTGATCTTACAGCCTTAACGATCAACAGTACAACAAACATTACTGATATAAACTATAATGCTACGAATGGTGTCATTCATGTCATTGATAGTGTTCTTATACCATAAACGAAAGAAATTATTTGGTTAGGTAGAATTGGGTCTGTTCACCGGAATAGGCTCAATTCTTTATAATTTAAACAAAATGAAATTATACTTTATATTCTTATTCTGTATTGGTCTTCTTAGCTCAGCACCTATCCTTTTTGATTTTGACAAAAACTCGGATATGGATCAATGGTATGTGGTCAATGATGGTGTCATGGGTGGCTTATCTAAAGGCAAACTGGAATTGAACGAGGAAGGTCATGCCGAATTTTCAGGATTTGTTTCTACACTTAATAATGGGGGATTTACGTCAATCAGGTTGCCGATTGAAAGCCAGGAAGTTTCAAAAGATGCCATGCTCAAACTTACAGTTAAAGGTGACGGTAATAAATACCAATTGCGTATTAAACACGAACAAAATAATTGGTGGTCTTACATCAACTATATCGAAACCTCTGAAGAATGGGATACCTATACGATCCCACTAAATCAGTTTGAACCAAGTTTCAGAGGACGAAAACTTGACTTTCCCAATTTTGACAAAGCATACATCTCTGAATTCGGTATACTGATCGGAAATAAAAAAAATGAAAACTTCAGTTTGACGATTGATTCAGTTGAAATAATCAACTAATTAAAAGTTAAACAAATAACTTATTTTGGAGACATCATGAATGTCTCCACTTATCATAAAACATTATTTGGAAGTTTTATTGTTGGCTTAGCTATCATTGTATTTCATCTTAATTACAATGGTAGTTCGGAAGAGTCAGCAAGATTGGTAATCAGGTTTACAGCTCGATTTTCTGCTGTTGTGCTTGCCCTCATATTCGCTACCTCTGCTATCCATCATTTCATAAAAAGAAAACCAACTGCATTATTGCTTAAGTATCGGCCTCATGCAGGCCTGGTTTTTACTTCCGTACATACTTTACATCTTCTGTTTTTGTTCTTTTTGCAAAATCAATTTCATCCTGTTTTCACGCTTGCGAAAACAAGCTCGCTCGTTGCAGGTGGTGGTGCATATATGTTTATATATATTATGGCCATCACAACCTATCCAGCCATTAAACACCGGATGAATGCACTTCACTGGAAATGGTTGCATCTTATCGGATTGTATTGGATATGGGCAATATTTTTTAATTCATACCTTAAGAAAGCAATGAGTCATTCCGAAGGCTACTTTATACTATTCCTGCTCAGTGCAGGGTTGTTATTAAGAGTGCTTTATCTTCTCCATCAATATATTCATAAAGCCAATAAGAAAAATCCTGCCATAGATCATTAAGACATGTACATTGGGTTGATCGCAGGCAATTATAATAATTACTGAAGAATGAATGATCTGGATTGGCCATAAAAAAAGAGCCAGATCCTTGCGGACCTGACTCCATTATTTCAAACTAGTAAAACCTATTTATTCACACCCCAATTGCGACCTCGACATTATGTCGTTATTGGGAAAACAATTTCCGGAAGGAATGCTTGATGGGACATATCTGTCAGTATGTGCATCATACAAAGCATTCTCAAGAAAATCTATTAATTTATCAACTTCTGAGCTTGTCAACGAAACCGGCTTAAAAGAGGGAGACAAGCGATCATTGGAAACAAAAGGGTTCTCCGATTGTGCTTTCATTTTAAATTCAACAACTTCTCTCAGAGTATTTTTTGAACTACCATGAAAATACATGGCGTAATCCTTTAAATTATATAGTTGAGGAACCTTGAACTTATATTTATCTTCTTCTTTTCGTGTAAACATTCCACGACCCCAGTTTCTTTCATCATCCGGTCCAGTATTCAGCCCTCCAAATTCATACATGTCTTTCGTACCAAGGGCATGAAAACTCATTGAACTCAAAGCAGGTCCTGAATGACAGGCTGTACACCTGGCTTTACCAAAAAACAGTAATGCCCCTTCTTTTTGATTGTCAGTCATAGCATGCTGATCACCTTTCAACCATTCTTGAAAAGGTGCCTGGTTGGCCATAAAGCTTCTTAGAAAAATACCCATTGCAAAACTTGTGGTTGTTGCACTATATCTTTCTTCTTCGGGAAAACCAGGAAATGCTTTATCATATAACTCCCTATATCCATAATCATCAAGGACATGATCGTTAATATCCAACCTGTGCAGATCGAAGGCTTCAATATTCTGTGCTTCAAGTCCCATGTAGCCCGTATGATTGACTTCAGCCAATCCTGTCCAGTTTTCTTCTGTTCCTACATTAACATGAGATGCACCAAATGCGCCACTCCATAAAGTATTCGTACTGAATCCGGAGTTAAAAGGATTCATAGGTCTTGTACCCTGTGCATCCAGATCTTCTTCTTCGTATCCTATTCTAACATAGCGGAATTCTCCATTGTCTCCGTATCCTCCACCACCATCTGCTATGCCCTGGATGCGTCCAGGTAAGAATCCTGCCGAAGGTAAATGACAAGAAGAACAGGAATATGTTTCATAACAATTCTCTTTTTCAGGAATTTGTGCCAGTCCGGTTTCAAAGAACAGGAATTTACCTAATTCAGCTTTTTCTTGAGTCGCAGGGTTAGCAGGATCTTGATTTGGCAGGCTGCTATAATCATCAGAATCAGGAAAAATATAATAATCAATTGAACCTGTATTTGACGAAGACTGGATAGA
>JAHHJO010000431.1:0-7150 GCA_018680275.1 Bacteroidia bacterium | reverse complement strand
CGGTTCTCCCTAAAGGGAGTTAGAGGGTGAGGGAGGAAGATAACCGGCTATAGTCACAATTTCTCATATTCTATTTTAAATTACATTTTCTAAAAATGTACTTATTTAAGCCATACGTCTGACCCCTGACCCCTTGAGGGGAAAATGAAAGATAGAAACATGAGGTGAGGCGGTTCTCCCTAAAGGGAGTTAGAGGGTGAGGGAGGAAGATAAACGGCTATAGTCACAATTTCTCATACTCTATTTCAGATCAGTTATTCTGAATATGTACTTTTTTAAGCGTTACGTCTGACCCCTGATCCCCTTGAGGGGAATGTAACAGATAGAAATATAGAGTGGAGCGTTTCTCCCTAAAGGGAGTTAGAGGGTGTTGAGGGAGGAAATGAAGTGAGTGAAATCTCGAATTACTGAACACTAATTCAGATACCCTTTTCTAAATATTATACCCTTCTTCGCATCATATCCCGGCTTGATTCCGCGGTGGATTAAACCTTGTTTGTAATTGTATGTGCGAGAGTCAATAATATATACTTTACATCCGATGGCTTTCTCAAGTTCTTTATGACTGTTTTTCCATAAATATGCCAGTTCCTGGGCGGTGGCATTAAAATCTTTAGACCACTTTTTGGAAAGAACGACCTCTATGGTAAATATCCCAAATGAGAAATTAATCAGCTTGGATGAGAGCCCGTACCCGACACGATAATACATGTCGGTTTCCATGAAATGCTTCCTGTTTAATTCTTCGATATTCATTGCATTTCAACTGGATGCAGAAACTATGCCATAAAGACTTTGGTATGAACATTTGAACTAATATGTGTCTTTGTAAATAATTATTGAAGCTGAAAAATTCAAAGTATTTTAGGTGATCAAAAATCACAGAATGTCCAGATTACTCGTATTATTTTTCCTGACAACTTTCATTATTTCATGTTCTTCTGATCAGAGTGCATCATCTAAAAATGCAGACAGGCCCCTGGACCCGTGGGTTTTCAGATCTGTTTTGGACCAGAACCCCAGAATGATCACTGCAGCCCTTAACAATGACTTGTATGTAGCTTATCATACTGAAACTGGCGCCATGTACAAAGCCTGGAAAGGATTGGTCAATTTCGAAGGCGCTGTATATAACACAGCACATGGTCCTCAGCCTACAGCGGTAGGAGATGCTTATTTGATCAATAATTACAGGGAACCCTGGACATTATTAAAAGCAGGTAAGCCTGTAGAAAGTGATTTCAGGTACCTTGGTCATAGAATTGCTGATGGAGAACTGGAATTACTTTATCGTTTGTCCGGAAAGGATAATATGGTTGATATTACAGAACGTGTCGAACGCACAGAATCCGAGAGTGGACAGCTAGGATTGAAAAGAAGTTTCAGGACAACAGACTTAAGTGCGCCCTATACGATTGAATGGAAATCCAATGTGGGTTCTGTTGTAGATCAATCGCAAGTGAAATCCACAGGGAACATGAGCCTGTCTGAACCGAAAGACAGAATATTTGATAACAGGAATTTCCTGGATATTGATGTAACAATACAATTGGATAAGGATGAAACGATTGAGTTGGATGTTCTCCTGTTGGATGCTACCTACCTGGATCCCAATCTTGATGATGGTTTTGCAAAAGATATCGATGCATTGCCTATTGGTGCACAGCTAATCGCAAAGAATGATTGTAAAACATGTCATAATCAAACAAAAGTTACTATAGGCCCATCTTATGAATCTATTGCAAGACGATACGAACATACAGATGAAAATGTTGTCTTGCTTGCAGGCAAAATCAAAGAAGGGGGAAGTGGTATTTGGGGAGATCAGGTCATGACAGCACATCCCGAAGCATTGGACCTGGATCTGAGAGATATGGTAAAGTATATTTTTACACTTGCTGATTTTGAAGGTGAAACGGCATCCGAAGATGATGATCTGATCAGTTTTTCATCTGTCCAGGTAGAAGAAAATAATCTTGTCCCAGGAGCCATGACCCGCATATATAACCTCAATGCAGGTACAAATAAATTGCCATTAAATATGGAGAAGGGCAAAGCCATCCAGGCGGGTATCTTGTCAGGACTTGATAATATCTCGGGGGGAGACTTTATTGGTCTGGAAGAAAATTTCGGTATCGTTGCCAATGGATATATCAATATTGAAAAAGAAGGTGATTTTGAATTCAGATTGTGGAGTGACGATGGATCCAAACTCTATCTTCATGATCAGCTGGTAATTGACCACGATGGTTTGCATGGTACTTCCATGAAGCGGGCATCCATGAAATTATCAAAAGGTCTGCATCCATTCAAAATAGAGTATTTCCAGGGCAGGGGAGGTAAGATGTTATCCTGGAACTATAAAAACGCAGGTGATGATAAATGGACCGTCGTACCTAAAGAAATTATATCACACCATAAAGATGATCACAACATGATAGGTCAGTTGTCGCTTCCAATGTCTGTTGTAACCAGAATTCCGGGAGACAGGTATCCGGTCGATGGTGTTCACCCTTCATTTGAATTATACCAGGCAAGACCAGATGAATTCACACCTAAAGTAGGAGGTATGGATTTTCTTTCTGACGGAAGGATGGTCATCAGTACCTGGACGACCAAAGGAGGGGTATATATCCTGGATGGTGTTGGAGGAAAGGACCCCTCTCAAATCAAGGTGAAGCGAATTGCTGCAGGCCTAGCTGAGCCATTGGGCTTGTGTGTTGTGAATGATCGAATTTTTCTAAATCAGAAACAAGAGATCACTGAACTCATCGATCTTAACGGCGATGAGATTATAGATGAATTCAGGACTATATGTAATGCCTGGGGTGTATCAGCGAATTTTCATGAATTCACGTTCGGTTTGATCCATAAGGAAGGATATCTCTATGCCAATCTTGCGACGGGCATACTACCTGGAGGTGCAGGTATGCCAAACCAGCACCCGGACAGGGGGAGTACCATCAAAGTATCGATTGCAGATGGAAGCTATGAAATAATGGCCAATGGCTTGAGAACACCCAATGGCATTGGTTTTGGTTTTAATGACGGAATATATGTAGCAGATAACCAGGGCGATTGGTTACCATCCAGTAAAATTGTACATATTGAAAAAGGAGATTGGTTTGGTTCAAGGGCTGTCGACTATGAAGGAACTGCAAGCAAAAAAGAAAAGTTGCCCGTCGTGTGGTTACCACAGGATGAGATAGGAAATTCTCCATCTACGCCATTAGGACTGGATTATGGCCCCTATAAGGGTCAGATGATCCATGGTGAGGTCACACATGGTGGTATTAAACGTGTATTTGTAGAAGAAGTGGAAGGTCAATTACAAGGTTGTGTTTTCAGATTTATCCAGGGTCTGGAAGCTGGTGTAAACAGGATACAATATGGACCGGACGGACATCTCTATGTTGGTGGAATAGGTAATCCGGGCAACTGGCAACATACAGGTACTTCCTGGTATGGCTTACAAAGGCTTGAATTTAATGATAAACCAGCATTTGAAATGCTTTCAGTAAAAGCAAAATCAGATGGTGTGGAAATTGAATTTACCGAAGCACTTCGTCAGGGAGATGGATGGTCACCAGAAGATTACCAGGTCAAACAATGGTATTACAAACCAACCGCTGAGTACGGGGGACCTAAACTGGATGACAAAGAACTCAGTATTTCCGGGGTATCAGTCTCAGAGGACAGGAAGAAAGTCTCCCTGAAAATTGATGGCATGAAGGAAGGACATGTTTTGTATGTACGGTTGATGGATCATTTCGTCAGTGAAAACAATAATTCGCTTTGGTCCACAGAATCATGGTATACAATGAACAAGATCCCGCTTAATGATCCGGTTTCAATATCAAATGCTGCCTCAATGCTGCTTGACAATGCATTAACAGAGTATGAAAAAAGCCAGGGCTGGGAACTGCTTTTTGACGGCAGCACCATGGATGAGTTTCATACTTTCAATAAAGATTTTATTACCAAAAAATGGAGAGTAGACAATGGGACGATTCATTTTGATCCGACGGTTGAAGATGACGGGGGAGATCTGGTGACCAATGAAGAATATGAGAACTTCGAATTGCAGCTTGAATGGAAGATCAGTAATTGCGGCAACAGTGGGATTATGTGGAATGTGGTGGAAGACGAAAAATATTGCTGCCCTTATCTGACCGGTCCTGAAATGCAGATACTTGATAATACATGTCATCCTGATACCAAATTCAGAACCCATCGTGCAGGTGACCTGTATGATATGATAGAAACAAAATATGTGACGGTCAGGCCGGCAGGTGAATGGAATAAAGTACGGATCATCTCTGATAATGGAGATATGCAATTCTGGTTAAATGGATATAATGTTGTTTCTTTTAAAATGCATGATGACAACTGGACAGAAATGATAACCAATAGCAAGTTTAAGGATTGGGAGGATTTTGGATTGGCCAGGAAAGGAAAGATCGTTTTACAGGATCATGCGGACAAAGTATGGTTCAGGAATCTGAAGATCAGAAAACTTTAATAACCAACTAAGAAGAATAAAATGAGCAGTCTTGTAAAATTCAAACTTTCAACCATGATGTTCCTCGAATTTTTTATTTGGGGAGGGTGGTTTGTCACCCTGGGTACATACCTTGGAAATAACCTTTCCGCCAGTGGCGCACAGATTGGCCAGGCTTATTCAACACAATCATTGGGTGCCATCATTGCCCCTTTCATAATAGGTTTGATAGCAGACAGGTATTTTAATGCCGAGAAAGTATTAGGCATATTACATTTGCTGGGAGCAGGACTCATGTATATGATGTCAACTGTCGATGATTTCAGTGCATTTTATCCCCTTGTTTTGGGTTATATGATCATATATATGCCAACACTGGCCCTTGTAAATTCAGTCGCATTCAATCAAATGAAAGACCCTGCCAGGGATTTTGCATTGGTGAGACTCTGGGGGACAGTAGGGTGGATCGTGGCCGGTCTGGTTATCAGTTTTATGTTTAAATGGGATTCTGCTAAATCGATTGAAGAAGGGATGCTTTCCAATACATTTTTAATGGTATCTATATTTTCTTTCGTATTAGGAATTATGAGTTTTATCCTTCCAAAAACACCGCCATCTTCAAAAGAAGGCAATGTGACTATTTCCGATATACTTGGACTTGATGCATTAAAACTTCTGGCAGACCGGAATTACCTTGTATTTTTTATTTCATCGATATTGATTTGCATACCACTGGCCTTTTACTATGCCCTTGCAAATCCGTTTCTAACAGAAGTAAATATTGAGAACCCTACTGGGATCATGACCATTGGCCAGGCTTCAGAAGTAGTTATGATGTTACTTTTACCGTTCTTTTTCAAAAGATTTGGATTTAAAATGACCCTGGTTGTAGGGATGCTGGCATGGGCCCTGAGATATGTACTGTTTGCTTACGGTCAGGATGGTGAGCCGTTTTTTGCCCTCTTAGTCGGTATCGCCCTGCACGGAATTTGTTATGATTTCTTTTTTGTTTCGGGGCAGATTTATACTGATAGCAAAGCGGGTGAATCTGTTAAAAGCGCTGCTCAGGGATTGATAACACTTGCCACTTATGGATTAGGTATGTTGATTGGTTTTTACATTGCAGGTATGATAGCAGATAAGTTTACTCTTGAGGACGGCGGACATACATGGGCTGATATCTGGCAGTTTCCGGCAATCTTTGCAGCAGCGGTAATGGTCCTTTTCTTTTTGCTATTTAAAAATGAAAAAATCGAATATTCGCAATCATAGTGTCTTTGAAAAGTTATTTTCGTAGATGTTTATACAAACAATAATATAAATGATTGAACTCGGGAGTGTCATAATCTTAGGGATATTTGCACAATGGGTAGCATGGAGGATCAAAGTGCCGGCTATTTTACCTTTGATATTAATTGGATTGGCGGTAGGTCCTTTATCAACCTATATAACAGGAGATGAGCAAAAACTCCTTGAACCGATATGGAACAATAACAAAGGGTTATTTCCAGGAGATCATCTATTCCATTTTGTTGAATTAGCCATTGGTATTATTTTGTTTGAAGGAGGTTTGAGTCTAAAAAGGGAAGAAGTCAAAGAAGTTGGTCCTTCAATAATAAAAATTATCACACTCGGGTCATTGATCACTTTTATCGGTGGTGCGGGTTTAGCTCATTTCATCATGAATCTTACATGGCCGATCTCGTTCCTCTTCTCAGGATTGATTATCGTAACTGGTCCGACTGTAATTTCTCCCATACTCAGGAATTTACCATTGAAACGAAATATTTCAGCCTTATTGAAATGGGAAGGGATCCTTATTGATCCGATCGGAGCACTGGTGGCAGTACTTGTATTCGAGTTTATAAAATTAACACACGCTGGTGAAGGTAGTTTTGCATTTACAGGTGAAGCTTTAAAACAATTTATATTGATTGCCCTGGTTGGTTCTGCACTTGGTTTCTTCAGTGCGCATGCACTTAAGCAATTATTAAAACGAGATTGGATACCACATTACTTGCTGACTGTATTTACCCTGGCCTATGTACTTGCAGTATTTATCTTATCAGGAATTCTTGTTCATGATTCAGGACTTTTAACAGTAGTTATCCTGGGAATGGTGATTGGAAATATAGAAATGCCACATAAGAACGACATTATCTATTTTGGAGAGTCTATCAGTATTCTTTTGATCGCTGTTTTATTTATACTGCTCGCTGCAAATATTAATATAAGCGACTTGCAATTGCTCCTTGACTGGCGGGTAGGTATTTTGTTTTTATCTGTGATATTATTGCTTAGACCTTTAGGAGTGTTTTTAAGTACCAGTAGATCAAGCCTAACAACTAAAGAAAAAATGTTTATCAGTTGGGTAGGACCACGTGGTATAGTTGCAGCGGGTATTGCCTCGCTTTTTGGATTGAAGCTTTTTAATATGGGGATACCGGGAGCTGAGTATATCACGCCTTTGGTATTCATGATAGTATTGGGGACAGTCATTCTAAATGCGACTACTGCAGGATTGGTTGCCAAATGGTTAGGCGTCTTACTAGCCAAGAGTAATGGCATATTGATGGTTGGTGCGCACAGGGCCGCAAGAATTATTGCCAATTATATGAAAAGTCAGGGGCAGCATGTTGTTTTGGTCGA
>JAHHJO010000267.1:0-4773 GCA_018680275.1 Bacteroidia bacterium | reverse complement strand
GTATCTCATTGATAAAAACGCACTCCATATATGGCCCAGAAAAGGCTTTATGATGATTGCATTACCAAACCTGGATGCTAGTTTTACTGTCACTTTATTTATGCCTTTTGAGGGACCAAATGGATTTGATAATATCAAAACTGATGATCAAATTCATCAATTCTTTGATAATAACTTTTCCGATGTCAAACACCTGTTCCCGGACCTGGTCGAAGAATATAATACAAACCCTTCAAGCTCTCTTGGAACCATAAGATGTTATCCCTGGCAGGTCGATGGACGATACCTGTTATTGGGAGATGCTGCTCATGCTATTGTTCCATTCTACGGTCAGGGTATGAATTGTTCTTTTGAAGATTGTTATGTTCTTGATCAATTTATCGATCAATATCCCGATGATTGGGGAAAGATTTTCAAAGCCTACCAAAGTAACCGAAAGGTCGATGCCGATGCTATAGCTTCTCTCGCTGAAGAAAATTTTTACGAGATGGCAGCCGCCACCACTGACCCCATATTCAATAAAAAACGAAAACTCGAATTAAGGCTGGAGCAGGAATACCCGAATTATTATTCCAAGTATAGCCTGGTTACTTTTCGCGAAGATCTACCCTATCATGTGGCGATGGAAAAAGGTCGTCTGCAGGATGAGATTTTAATGAAAATGGCAGCAGAAATCGAAAATGTAGAAGAGGTAGACCTGGAGAGGGTGATACGAAGAGTTAATTAGATAAGAGTCTTAAAGATTTTAGAACTCATAAACTAATCACTTATATTTAAATAAAAAAAATGCCAGTACGAAGACCTTTTAACCTTCAAAAATGGATCGATGAACATCGGGATGAGTTAAAACCTCCTGTTGGAAATCGCAATCTTTATAAAGATGCCGGCGACTATATTGTCATGATCGTGGCTGGCCCAAATGCGCGGAAGGATTATCATTACAATGAAACCGAAGAACTCTTTTATCAGATCGAGGGAAATATCAATGTACGTATACAGGAAGATGGCAAAGCTGTTGATGTTCCGATCAAGGAAGGCGAAATGTTCCTCCTGCCTGCAAAGATTCCGCATTCACCAATGCGATCTGAAGGTTCCATCGGTTTGGTCGTAGAATTGAAACGAACCAAAGAAGAAAGAGATGGTTTGATGTGGTTTTGCGATAACTGCAATGAAAAACTTCATGAATCATATTTCAAGCTCACCAATATCGAAAAGGATTTCTTACCTCGGTTCAAAGAGTACTATACAACTGAAGAATTGAGAACCTGTAAGAACTGCGGGCATGTAATGGAAGCAGATAAGCGATTTATCGGTTAATGGGGAACAACTATTATTTTGCTTCAGATTTCCATCTTGGAATTGATTATCCTCAAACTAGTAAAGAAAGGGAAAGGACTATAGTTTCCTGGCTGGATAGTATTTTACCGGAAACCAAAGCATTGTTTTTACTGGGTGATCTATTTGATTACTGGTATGAGTATTCAGAAGTGGTTCCGAAAGGATATGTCAGGTTGCTTGGAAAAATTGCAGAATTTTCAGATCGGGATATTCCTGTACATGTTTTTACCGGTAACCATGATATGTGGATGTTTGGATACCTGGAAGAAGAACTGGGTGTTCATATTTACAAAGAGCCACTTAGACTATCCATCGATGGAAAGAATTTTATGGTTGGTCATGGTGACGGCCTGGGGCCTGGTGACCATGGATATAAGTTGATCAAAAAAGTATTCAGCAATAAGATCAACCAATGGCTTTTTGCGCGCATACACTCCAATACAGGTATCAAGTTAATGCGCTATTTCAGCAAGTCATCACGTGAAGCACAGGAAAAAATTCCGGCTTTCAAAGGTCCTGAGGAAGAATGGCTGATCCAGTATTGCGAACGAAAACTGGAAACTGAGGAAATCGATTATTTCATTTTCGGACACAGGCATATACCCATTGATTACACACTCCGTAATGGAAGCAGTCGTTATATTAATACTGGGGACTGGTTGCACCACAATTCCTTTGCGTGCTTTGATGGACAGAAAATGCAACTATTAAATTTCGATAAGAATTGATACGAATATGTCATATCATTTTGTTTTTCCTGACAATAAGCTTTACACATTCAAGTTGCCAGGTAAATAAAGTTGTACAAGTAGAAAACGAATTTGAATCTAATGCAGATTATTTAATCACAGGGGATTTTAAAATCCTGGATACTGATAAACTCGGGAATATTTATCTCGTTGATAATGACAATGAAATCAGACAATATGATAAGAACCTGTCGCTTCTGTTCAGGTATTCACTGAATAGCCTGGGTGACATTCATCATATTGATGTCTCAAACCCACATAAGATTCTTGTTTATTACCCCGACTTTCAGAATGTCCTTTTTCTCGACAATACACTTTCCGAACAAAAAACTTTGAATCTTAATGTCCTTGGCTACTGGAATACGACAGGCATGGCCCTTTCAAGAGAAAACAATATCTGGACCTACAATACCATTGATAACAATCTCATCAAAATAAATGACCAGGGAAAGAAACTTTTAAGTTCCAATGAACTATTCTTTGAAGACCCCCTCGAATTGGAAAGCATTAAGATATATGAACAGGAAGGACGACTTTATCTTTATGACAATTCAGTTATTCATGTATTTGGAAACTTCGGCGAGTATATTACTAGACATCTGATCTCAAACCAGGACTGTCAGTTTACCAAAGAGGGTATTTATTATTTATCCAACCACTCGATTAAATATCGTTCTTTCAGTATTCAGTTTGATCAGGCTGATATTCTTATTTATGCAGCAGAAAATGTGCGGGATTTTCATGTTACTAATCGAGTAGTATATATTCTTGATAAGCATGGTCTCTTTTCTACTCCAAAATTTTAATGAAGCGCGGATTTGCATGTCCGCCGTGATCCGACGCTGAAGCTCTGGCGCAAGTGTTACTCAGGTACTAAGGGAGGCGTGACGGTTTGCCTGTCCGCCGTGATCCGACGCTGAAGCTCTGGCGCAAGTGTTACTTAGGTACTAAGGCAGGCGCGGCGGTTTGCGGTAAATTACAAAATCCGGTGTACTCATCACTCCTAAACTCCTATACTCATCACTGATGAACTAATGAACCAATGAACTAAAACTCCAAAAGCGCTGTCCACACACTCAGAATCTTATCATCCAACTGGGTCCAGATAGGTCTGACCCTTCCGTTGATTGCACTTATATCGTTGTAATCGCCGAAAAAGACAGCTGGATTAGGCTTGAAACTTTTTGAATTGATCTTCATATTCGTGAATGTCATGCCTCCATCACTGCTATAGGCAAGGTATACATCAGTCGTTTCATCTTCATGATTACGTCGGTCGTAAAAGACAATATAGATTGCACCTGTCTTTTCATCGACATCCATCCAGGTAAAAAATTGGTGTTTGCCTGGAAGATCGTCATTAACGCGGACAGGATCTGACCAATTCATGCCGCCATCGGTAGATTTTACAAGCCAGATATCGGTATCGTGTTCTCCATTTCTCTGATCGCTCCAATTGATATAAAGTGTACCGTGATTAGGGCCTCCTGAGCGATCAACACCCGTTATAGGCATACCATTGCATCGCATGATACCAGGGATGTCGATGGCCCAGCCTTCGGGCTGATCTACGACCGGGATATCTTTGTCCAGCCATGTTACACCACCATCGAGGGATTTGTCGAAATATATCTTTTCGTCGTAAGACCATGCAACATAAACTTCTCCATTAACACCTACAGAAGGAACAGCACCTTCCGGTGTCTGGTCATCATCAATACAATTTCCTTCAAACTGGCTGATTGAGATCGGGTGAGACCAGCTTTCTCCTTCATCAACAGATCTCGAAAACAGGATTCTTGATTTGTGTTTTTCATCCCGGCTGCCATATTTATCAAATTCAGTCCAGGTAATATATATGTGATTCGATTCCGGGTCTACAGCAAGCCAATGCTTATCCTGGTCTTTAGGTGACCTTGGCTTGGTAAAAGATCCATCATTCCAGGTCCTGCCCTTATCGGTGGATTTTTGAATGACTATCCTGTCTAGCCAGCTATCATCACGAAAAACTCTTCCGCTTGGATTTGATAAATGTGCATAATATATATTGCCTTCATAATCCGAGCAAAGTACAGGATCTCCATAAACACCAAGCGTTGATTTTAATTTATCGACGATCCAATGTTTTCCACCATCGTATGAAGTATATACATAATCAAGTATCGCTCCACCAATGATATTGTCAGGGTCTTTATGATTAATACAAATACTTGGTTCGCAAGGACCGAATCCACCCCTGGATTCATGGATCATTACAGCAACTACAGAATCTGACTTGGGTTTAACAGTTAATGCTTCAATGTTTTTCTGACTGCACGACAATAACATGCAAAAAGATAATAGTAGGAAGGAGATGGATATTTTCAACATAACGGAATTCAGGGTCCGGCTTTTAAACAGTCATAATATCTTTTTCCTTGGCTTCGATGAGCTTATTGATATCTTCGGTATACTTACTGATAAGGTCTTCGACTTCTGATTCTCTTCTTTTACCCTGATCTTCAGAGTACCCGTCTTTAACCTCTGATCTGATAATATCAAGCATCTTATGTCTTTCGTTTCGAAGACTGATCTTGGTTTCTTCACCCAGGTGCTTGGAATATTTAACCATTTCAATTCTTCGCTCTTCGGTCATTGGCGGAATATTGATGCGGACAAATTCGCCATCATTCATTGGTGTCAACCC
>JAHHJO010000468.1:0-2613 GCA_018680275.1 Bacteroidia bacterium | reverse complement strand
CACTTATAATCCCCTTTATTATACCCGGATCAGTTGGATTCTCATGAAAGCTGATAAATCCCTGGGGATGGAATATAATGAGAGGACGCGCTTACTGTTTGAGAAACAGTTGGAGAATTGGGATGCTGACTTTATTGACAAGACCGCTTTCTACCCGGGCAGTGCAGCATTCAGCCATACAGTTATTTATGCTTTACGAGGTCTATATGAATGTGCTATAATATTAAATCATAAAGAAGCACTGCAAAAGTTCAACGCCTCACTTCACGAACTATTAAATATTGTAGTCCAAAACAATGGCCTTCCTGGTCAATTTTATAATTCAAAATATTCGACATCATATACTTGCAGTACAGGAAATCTACAGTTTTCATTACTGCTATTGAAGTGTAATGACATCCTTGAAGAAAGGATCATAAATGATCTTCTTGCTTTGTTATTAAAACCTGTTTTGAAAAGTCAGAGAAAGTACTTCTTCAATAAAGGAGCAATCCCATCCTCTCTTCCGGTTTATAAAAACTATCAAAGATTCAGATATACTAACTGGACTCAAAAGTTCTTTATTGATGTGCTTCTAAGTTTATTGAGCCCGGACCGCAAAGATTAATAAGGAGCTTCGATTTTCACAGGATTCCCCTCAGGTCTGTGGTTATTCATAGAGTACAGAGAAACAACATAATACGTGTATTCCGTCGGATTAAAAATATGGTTGAAATAATATCCCTTGTTTTCATGACTTATCATTCTTCCCTGGTATTCAAGGTAATCAAGAAAGTATAATCTGATTCTTATGGGAAGAAGATCCAATATCCTATACCTGTTAATACCTTTTTTGGAACCTCTTATGATCATGATGTAATCATCCGGCACAGTATTGGTATTTAATTCACAAACAACATCCATTCCTGCATCATTTTTCCTTAGAAAGATTTGCTCCAATACAATTCTGTCGTTTAGCGCATTGCCATATATTATGGATTCTAAATTATTAGCATTCAGATAATCAACAATCATGTCACTGAACCCTTGCCATTTTGCAAACAAAGCATAATCGGGTTTAAGAGAGACCTTATGTATATTATAGAATGCGGCAAGGGGTTCATTGTCCATGTATTCAGGGTCATCAGTAACATCATCACATATCAGGCATTGATACTTGGAACTTGTACAATATCTTTCCAGATAAACCGTGTCTCTGCTCCCGCGGTTTTCTTCAAGGATTACCTTATTAATATTATATCGCGTGTTTAATTTCCTGAATAATGGATATCTGTCCACGATCAGAAACGAAGATATAATAACCAGTATCCATAGCCAGGACCACTTAAAATTATCAAGATTGATCATGGATAAGACCAGCATAATACATATCATAAACCCGAAAATAGCTGATCTCGGTTCGAATAATGGAGCGAAAAACATTGTAACAGTAGAAAGTAAGAGGACCAGGAAGAGCATGATTTGAGCTCTTGCATTTTGTGTTACAGACTTCCTGCCCGCAAGAAAAAACAGCAAGACAGTACTATAACAAAACAGGTAATATATTGTCCTTTTACCATACTCCAATATCCGTTCATCAAATGATTCATAGTTAAACCCATCCTTTGACAATCTTAATGTCAATGCCGGTGAAGAAAGCATTGTAATGCCGCCAATCAAGAGAACTGCTGCTATAACAATCAGGTTCCTGTCAGGCAGTTTGCGTTTGATCATTTGATCAAGTATGATTAAGAATACAACAACGAATAATGAAAGAACCACATTTTCATTTGAAAAGGCGACGAGAATAACACACAAGTAATCAAGCAAATTAAAGCTCTTTCTGCCCTCCCTGACATACTGAAATATAGAACCTGCCAGGTAGAGCTGAGGTATTAACAACCAACTATAATTTAGTGAGCCGGATGTCCAGAAATATGATCGTCCAAGGTCAAAATGAAATACCCATATAAATAGAAGTATGAACAGGTAGAGTACCGGTCTTTGATCTTTTCCCGTTTTGAATGGCCTGAGCAGACAAAGTGGGATTACAAGAAATACTAGTGTATTAAATATATCAAAAACCCAGGTTGGCAATAGCATGATGATCTGTAGAATGGCATGAGGTGTGACCCGGTAGTTGTAATTGCTATAATGATTTACCTGGGAATCGAAATAATCTTTAACTGAACTGATGGGCCTGTTTCCGATATAGTCGTCATCAGGAATTTTTAAACTATAGAGAAAGTCATCTCCCGGCATCAAGGGGAAAAGATAGTTAAGGATAAATATTGAAATCGAAAACAAGGCAGTAATCAGCCAAACCCGTCTTTTGATTTTGATGTTTTTTTCTTTGGCGTCCAAATAATAATGATTATCTCATAATCACCAATTTACCAAAACCATGTTTGAAAAAGGAATCAGTGGCTTCATTATTAAGTGTATCAAAAGATTCTCCAGAGCTTGACGTATACACTTTGTACAGATAAACACCATTGGCCAGCCTATTTCCGTATTCATCGGTGCCATTCCATTTATAATTGCTCCTGTTAATACCAATTCTAAGGTCTCCCAGTTCTTCTCTTGTTATTTCTCTTACAACCTTTCCCGACAGTGTCATTATTTGTATCGTAA
>JAHHJO010000537.1:0-8018 GCA_018680275.1 Bacteroidia bacterium | reverse complement strand
CGGTTGACCAAAAACATCAAGGGTCTGATTATTTTTTTCGACCGTATCAAAAATAGTTAATTTATCCTTATTACAGTCGAATAAATGTTAAAAAATTAACATTAGTGTAATCTATAATATAGACTATTGTTACACTGTAAAAGGTTGGGTCTTCTCTTACATTTTAATGAATTTCAAAGGGAAATTCCTGTCTTCTGTTATTATATATATGATATATATCCCTGAATCCAAATCACTTAAGTTAAGCTTATATTGATTTTTATCAACTTGCTCTTCCTTAGTTTTCAATTCAATTCCGTTTGGTGTTAGAATTTTAATATCCTTTACTTCTTTTAAATTTTTGGTTGAAATCCTAATCTTGTCGGTCGCTGGATTCGGGAAAATTTCAATACCTGAAGAGATTTCTTCTTCATTTGTGGATGTTAACAGCCTTAATTCCTTTGATTTCCGGTTACAATCTCCTTCAAAAGTAATTACATAATAATCGGCTATTTCCCCGTTATAAAAGTAGGTCCTGGAGGTTTCTCCTTCCAGTTCTTCATTGTTCCTGTACCACTGGTATGCTTCAGCAGGCCTCTGACTAGCCAGAATGACATCTGTAGAAATAATGACGGTACTTGAGTCCAATGGAGTTTCTGTAATTTCTACGCTTCGGTTATATCTTGAAAAATTACCTTCTGCATCTCCCACTTTGAGTTCAATGTCGACCGACCCTGTTGATTGAAAGCTTGTATAAAAGTTTTGCATGGTTGATCTTAGGTTACCATTTACATACCACTCCCATGAATTGGGCTCCCCTTCACTAATATCCAGAAATTCTGTCTGGGCACTCACACAGGTAAACCTGGAATCGAAGTCAGAGAACAATAATTTATCACATGCCAATTGAGACCAGCCCGGGCTGTTCATAATGGTACTGTTCGGTCCTATCGAAACAGATGCTGATCCTGTAAGACCCAGGTTTTGGATGTTAAGATTATCAAAACAAAGTTTTTCATGAAACTCAATATTTAAAGAGGAACTCCCATCTGCATTACCTGACAAATTAGTTAATGGTTGCTGTACATCTCCCTCGATCAATAATGATTCGTTGATTGAAGCTGAGGATGACTGGTCAATTGATAATGAAGAATTACCGGCTAACAATAATGAACCGAGGTTAAGCGTACCGCTTATTCCGAGTATAGCATCCGTAGATTCAAGCTGACTAATTGATGCTCCCGAAGAAAGAATATTTACTGTGCTTGCATTTATAGTCACATTTTCAGAGAATTCGTATCCAGCAATATTAAAATCTGCTTCTCCATTAAAAGATACATTTGTTCCATTCTCCTGGAAAGTGGTACAACCTGAAAGATCAAAATCCCCGGCAAGTCTCAGCTCGGAATCATGCACCCCCAGGTGACTTTCAGCATTGTCATCTGAAGGACCGGTCCTGAATTCATTCAAACTCAAATCACTGTTGCTGATATCCAGCATACCTGAAACGAAGTTCAATACATCCAGATTTACATAGGAATTTGAAATTGTCCATGATGAACTATTTCCTTCAGGAATTTCCAGTACAAGACCATCTGTATTTGCTGAATCAAGATTGATACTGAAAGATGCTGATTTGCTGGTTGATAGACAATTCAGCTTGCCATTTGATATACTTGTATTGATGGAATTCAATTTAATGTTTCCTCCTGATGTCAGAGTATGCCCGTTCAAATCAATCGTATAAGGCTTTGAAACAAATGATGAAATTGATCCAACTTCAGAATCCATGTTTAGCGTTAAATGACTGCCGCCTTGTGGAAAAGAATTATCGTCAATAATCACCCTGTTGTTCTCGTTTGGTGCCAGATTGGCTACAGACCCACCTGAACTGAAACTCCAGTTTTGTCCATTTTCCCAATCACCTTCGCTTCCTATCCAATACAAACTTGTTAACTGGCTGGTTGAGGATTGATATTCAACAATCAAACTGAAATCCTGGGCACCATTAACCAGGCTGCCTTTATGACTGATCGTCAGGAAAAACTTCCTGTCCTCAATTTCATCCACATAAATTTGTTCTACATTGTCCCTGAAATTATCTCCTGTTGTTGCACCTAATTGTGGTATCGAAGGATCAAG
Organism: Bacteroidia bacterium; assembly: GCA_018680275.1. Classification (GTDB taxonomy): domain Bacteria; phylum Bacteroidota; class Bacteroidia; order Chitinophagales; family Saprospiraceae; genus RFSX01. The sequence goes on along the minus strand of JAHHJO010000537.1, from coordinate 5,897 downwards.
AATATATGGCATATGGGAATTCCCTGCTTCATCTGTCAACCTGATATCAAGATCATTGACAAGCATCAGATCTTCAGGATCAAGACTTGAAGCTACAGGATTTCCAGATGGATCTGTCCATACTAAAGTAAATCTTGCCTGAGTTCCTGCAAGAGGATTGATTTCTATAGACCACTCCTGGCCATTCATTAACCTGTCCTCGACAATCTGATTATTAACACCGTCTTCGTTCAGGATGAAGTTGGACGCATCCCTGACATTCAACAAGCCCCATCCATACCTGTAATCCGGACCTTTTTCTCCAGTCTGGGTCGCTGTATGAATTGCCAGCGCTTTTAATGCGCTTGCTTTCATGAACTCATTATATTTTTCTTTATGCAATTCCTGGATGAGTGCTAATCCACCGCAAACTGCAGGAGATGAAAAGGATGTTCCGCTGGTTACCTGGTATGCGTCATTACTCGCTGATGCTGAGGTGCGAACATTAACACCTACACCTACGATGTCAGGTTTGATTCTACCGTCATCGGTTGGACCCCAGCCACTAAAGGAACTCATCAAAATATTCTGGGGATTATCATAGCCATTATTTGATTTTTGTACAGCACCTACGACCATAATATTCTTCGAAGTACTTGATGAACTGACACAATCATATGGTCCGTCCGATGGATATGGTCCACTACCGGCATCACCTCTGTCATTACCTGCTGACTTTACAATAAGGTAGTATGGTGCATTAAATGCAATATCATCCCATGTTTTGGCCTGACTATCATAAAACCCAAATCTCCAGTCTTCCTCATCACTTATTGCGGAGTCACCATACCATTGCCCATCATTCCACCCTGTAATTAGTCCATAGGAATGATTGGAAACCACAATTTCTTTCAACATCTGGGCTTCAACCATTTCTTCCTCATCATTATTGAAATTATATGCTATTCCTGTCGCCTCAGGTGCCATTCCTCTTGAGGCCATATTAATTCCTGTTCCCAATAAAGTACCAGCAACGCCTGTAGCATGATCGGAAAAAACAGTTGTAGCAGCAGAATCAAAATATTTTATCCGACCTTCAAATTCCTGGTGTGTGGTCCTGATCAAACCACCATCCCAAATGCCGATATTCAGACCATCTCCAGTAAGGTTCAATCCCAAATCTCCACCGGTTCTGACCGACGGGACTCCCATTGCAATAGCTGCATCTTCATTGAATGACTTTCTGAATTGGGCCTTTCCGTTCACGACATCAAAAAATTCATAACCCTTCCTGAGCTTAGTCTGAATATCCATCCTTTCATATTGAGGTATCTCTTTGAGAAATCGATCAACACGGTTCTTCCTGTGCTGATTTTTATTTTTTAGGTTCTCCAGTAATTCAGACAGGTTTTTTAGTTGTACTTCATTATAAAGCTGTCCAAAAGAAGGTGAGGAAAGAAACAAGAATATTCCCAGGATTGAAATAGTGATGCGCATAATTCTGTATTCAGTTAAATAAATATAACAAGCAATTCAGACGCTTATTGGAATTGCATATAGTTTAGTCGTGGCAGACATAAAAAAAGCGCTGATAAAATAACCAGCACTTTTCTTTTTATACTTTTCAGCTCAAATCTATAGACTCAACTTAGGCCAATTTTCCCCATCTTGCCTGGTCAGTGTTACTGTACCAAACTCACCGTAGGTATTTGACCACTTAAACGTAAAGTTCGGTCCATCGGCTTCGACTACCTCATCCATTTGCCATGTATCACCATAGTTATCGGTACCATACATGGATACGATTCCACATATATGGCTGAACTCCAAAGTTCCAGTTGGAGGGTCGATACCATAAGCTGCAGTCCAGGCGCCGAAAGAGAAATCCTCAAACCGGTAAATTCCTGGTGTCATTCCAGCTAATGTTATTTCAGTGCTACCGTTCAAAGTTTGGCCTGCAAAATTATCAAAATGTGTATAATCGACTGTTCCTGCCAACTCTGATTCACAAGTAATTGAAAAAGTGTATGTTACAACTTTATCATTGGCTAATTCAAGGTCAGCAGATGTTAATAGAAGAGCCAAAGTTAAAACCTCATCCTGCTCTATATTATCAGGATTAATACTGATTGGCAAAACACCTGAAACATCACCTGCTGACAACACCCCACTGTTTGAATCTACTGTATAATGTAAATTTGCAATTGCATTACTCAGAGAATCGACCACTTCGAAAGTATAGCTCACATCAGAAGCTTGCGGTGCTGCAATCAATGCCACTTCTGCTCCCATTGGTACAGCCTGAAAATCTCCTGCCCTTAGATAAAGAAAATCTGTATTTGTAGAACTTAAGGTAATATATTCACCATCTAGCGTTTTGATAATTTCATCGTTACAGGAACTGGCCAATAGGACGAAACTCAAAACAAAAAAACTATATAGATATTTTTTCATTATTTACTTTTTTTCTTGAATTAATAACCTGTGTTTTGAACCATGCTCTGATTAACCAAAATCTCATCATTCGGAATCGGATGAACAGACCTGTGATCACTTGTTGAGATTGAACACGGAGCTTCAACTTCTAATCCTGAATTGCACTGACTTCTGTTCATAGTCACATTGTTTCTGAAATAATCAAACGTTGTATGTCCTTCAAATACTAGTTCCCTTTGTCTCTCTTCAAGGATATCTCTGATCAGGTTAAGGCTTGATATTTGAGAGGCTCCCCGGGCAGCGCGAAGTGCATTTACATCGTCAACTGCGCCATCCTTGTTTCCAGTGTTAAATCTTGCTTCTGCTCTTATCAAATACATCTCGGCAACTCTCAGAATTTTAGGGCTTACCAGTCCTGGTATGCCATCTTGTTCATCATATTTAGACTGATAGTACTCACCATCTGTATGCTGATATATTTGATCTGCTCTCTGATCTCCAGCCTCGTAAAGATTTCTCAAGTCTTCAGTTACCCGAATATCTCCGTATCCGTTTGGATTGTAAATATTTCCATGATTGTCAGCCCCATTGGTTTCTGTTGAAATAAATACAAGTGTAAAAATGTCTTCAGATGTTGCGCCAGGGCCTGAAAAAATGGCATCATAATTACTTGAAAGAGCATAGGCATTCATTAAAGTGCTGGCTGAAGCTTCAGCCTGGGCATAATCACCCTTGTACAAGCTGACTCTAGCAAGGAGTGCTTCTGCAGCATCTACAGAAAATCTTCCAACATCGTAACTTGTCATTAGAGATTTAGCTTCATTTATATCAGAAATAATCTGAGTATAAACTTCTTCAACAGTATTTCTTGGCAATTCTTCCAGAGTTGCTTCCAAAGAAATTGGTACGCCTAAATCAGTAGCTGGATTTCCAATTGTATACGGTTTAGCAAAAAATCTGACTAGATCAAAATAACAAAGTGCCCTGATTCCCAAAGCTTCACCTTTGATTTGATTTTTATCAGTTGCATCACCCTCGATTTCATCAATATTATTTATGACATTATTGACCCTTAATATTGTGCGATAACAAATGTTCCAAACATCTGCAATGTCCCCATTTTGGACGGTCCATGAATACTGGTAAGCAGATAGAAACCTATTCGAGTTAGTTATACTCAGGTAAACAAGGTTACCTTCGATTTCAGGAAGTACCATGTACTCTCGTCCATAATAACCCACTGATTGCATGGAACTGTATGCCCCGTTGAGAGCAGTTCTGAGACCATCGACATCTGTCAGGGCCTCACTGGTATTTAATGATTGCGCTGGTGTTAAGTCTATTGCATCCTCACAAGAAAACACGAACAGACTAAGCGCAACAACTATATATATTTTAATACTTTTCATTTCAAATTCATTTATTAGTTTAGAAAGTTACATCTAAGCCGAATGTAATGGTCCTTCCCACAGGATATCTGAAGAATTCTGAACCATCTTCATCTGCCTCCGGATCCAAACCTGAATATTTGGTTGAAGTCCACAGGTTCTCCCCCATAATATAAGCACTTACATTTGTCACTTTTAATTTGTCTGTAATTGCTGCAGGAAGTGAATAACCAAGTGTTGCCTGCTTTAACCTTATAAATGAAGCATCTTCAAGATATCTTGTTGATGTTGCAGCTGCATTATTATTTCCACCTGAACGCGGTTGAGGTCTTGAAGTTATATCTCCTGGCTCTTTCCAGTGATCAAGTGCTTCCACAACATGTGTCCAACCAAATCTCACACCGTCGCTATCCATAAATGGCAAGGACGCATTATAAAGCTCATGTCCTTGCGCTGTATAAAAGAATGCTGAAAGATATAAGCCTTTAAATGAGAAGGTATTGGTTAAGCCTGCTGTAAAATCCGGTGAAGCATTACCAACAACAAACTCACCGGCTTCATTATAATTTCCGGTTACCCCATTTCTGTTTCCATCATCATCAGCTGTATACCATAGTGGTGTACCATCAGCCGGATTTACACCTGCCCATTCCTGTATATAAATCGTACGGATAGGTTCTCCAACTCTCCAAATCTGAGAACCGTTGTCAATATCTTCACTATTTGGTAACGCGGTAATTTCATTCTGATTCAAACCAATATTGAAATCAACATCCCATGTAAACCCATTGGCAGAACTACTTGTTACTGGCGATGCACCTAGTGTTAATTCAATACCTGTGTTTTTTAGTTCACCTATATTCCTTGTAGCCGAAGTAAAACCTGAAACAGCAGAAACAGGAACATCCAATAACAAGTCTTTTGATACTTTATTGTAGAATTCAATCGTCGCTTCAACCCTGTTAAAAAGTCCGAAATCCAAACCAACATTAAACTGGTCAGATGTTTCCCAGGTCAAATTAGGATTTGAAATCTGAGAAGGTGTTGACCCTGGTTGACCCTGGTATGCTGCTCCAAACCCATACAATTCCTGAGATGGGAAGTTTCCTATTGAAGCATTTCCTGCTGTACCATAACTCGCTTTTACTTTTACATCATGTATAACATCATTATCGGGAAAGAAATCTTCATCTGATAATCTCCAGGCTGCTCCAACAGACCAGAAGTTACCCCATCTGTTGTTTTCACCAAACCTTGAAGAACCATCCCTTCTGAAACTTAATGTAACAAGGTATTTATCGAGAAAATCATAATTGACATTAGACAAGAATGAAACAAAAGCATAATTGGAAATTGACCCAGTTACAGTCTGTGGTTCAGCAGAAGAATTCAAGGTTTGTAGTCTTCCATCTGCAAAGCCTATACCTCTTGCATAAAACCCTTTTGTATTAACCCTGTTATATTCAAATCCTACAAAAGCATCCAAATTATGACTTCCTCCCAGGTTGCTATAGTACTTCAGGAATGATTGTGTCGTAATTGCTCTGTTTTGATTAAAGGTATTATCCAGAGAACCATTATCATTTTCACCATCATTTGTAGTTGGATCATCAAAATCTTTTGAATCATCTGTAATCAGATCAACATTAACAGATTGTGAGAATTTCAAGAAATCAAAGATCTGGTAACTTACATCCAACTTTGTTAATACCCGAAGCGTATTAACATCCACAGGATTTAAAGGAAGTGAGTAAAGGAAGTTATCATTAGTCAGGCCAAAGTAGCCATCTTCAAGTCCAGTATATAATTCATCTGAAACACCCAGGAAAGGATAATATCCAGTAACCGGGTCAGGCTCATCTCCAAGAATTGGCAAATATGCTCCCTGAAGTGGTGAAGTGGTAAAAGAAGTAGCCATCGGAGACTGAAACCTGTTTCCACTAACTGCATTCATTTGCTGAGCATAAGAAGTATTGAAATTCAAGCTAAAATTCAATTTGTCACTAGCTGTATGATCTATATTGGTCCTTAAACTAGTTCTCCTGTAATCTGAAAAGACCTGTGTACCTTCAATTGAATTATATCCTCCGGAAA
>JAHHJO010000213.1:0-8901 GCA_018680275.1 Bacteroidia bacterium | reverse complement strand
ACAAGGATGTGTGCATTTTAGTCACACGTTAAAAAGAGTAATCATTTAAACATACTGCTGAAACAGACTGCAATCCGGAAAGTCCGTGTGACTTCAGTCGCACGTCCTAAAAATCTAAATTATTTTGCTTAATGCCTACGGTTAATATCGTATGCTTTTAGTTATAAGTCTTTCACAAACTTCAGATAGTCTACCATTAATATGGTACACACTTATGCATAAAAAAGACGTGTGGTTTAAAACACACGTCTTTTCTTTTTATAACTTTTTCTGAGCTTATCCAGAAATCATAGCTTCAGCGAGATATTCCTCGCTTAAAACTTGTGATCAATACCCCGGGTTTTGCTCCAGGTTTGGATTCGCACCGATATCTGATGATGGAATAGGGTAGATGTCAAATTTTGGATCTACAGACATGCCATCCATAACACCTCCTTTCCACGCCCACAAATAATCTGTCTGAGAAAACTTTCCAAATCTCACAAGGTCTGTTCTCCTGTGGCATTCCCAATAAAGTTCTCTTGCACGTTCATCAAGTATAAGATCCAGGTTAAGTTCACCGGCAGTTATATTTCCTTTGGTACCGCCCTGGAATGCGCGCTGAACAACTGCATTGTAATAATCAACAGCCAGGTTGGTATTGCCACCTGATCTCAGGATAGCTTCTGCTGCCATCAAGTAGAAATCCCCCAGTCTGAACATCGGAAAATCCGTATCCGGAAAGTCTGTATCAGATCCGGGTATACCATCTGATGATATGTTTTTGTATTTCGTAATTGCATAACCTTCTTCAAAGAGGGTAAGATCTGTGATATCCAGAGTTTGACCTTCAGTAAAGAAAATACCCCTGTTGTCAAAACTTTTCAGTGCTACTTCGAAGGTATAATTCGGTTTGTCCAGGAACAGTGTTATTTCTGCTGCTCCCCCTTCCGTGAGATTAATGTCCGCACCATCTTGTGTGAGTATGGCATTTCCTTCATCATCACCCAGGTTGACAGTCCAATCGTCATTAGCCCTGAATTTCATATTACCGGGTACAAGATCAAGTTCAACAGTTAGTGCATCCAGCTCAGGGTCATAAGTCATATCTGTATCATTATCCCATCCACCTGGTGTCGCATCACCAATGACACCCCAGTCTCTTTTTTCAATGAGATATGTGTTATCATTCAGGTTAACCTGGATAAAGTAGAATCCGGGATCCTGGACATAAATCGTATCCATACCCATTTCGAGTGTGCCGTCTCCGTCACGATCTCCCATTGCCAATGCAAAATCAGGAATTCTTGAAAACAATAAGCCTGTGTTGGCATCAGGAAAATACCTGTGTCCTTCGTATATCTTATCACTGTTTGGCGATGATAAGGAATTGTCAGTATCCGTAACATCCCAACCCTGGAATGAGCCAGGGACATATACTTTTGGAAAACCTACTGTTCCGCCTTCATTAGAACCAATTGCAAGCCCTCCGGAGTTGTCAGGGAATTTTTCAACAAATTGTCTTGTGGTCCTGACACCTCCCCATCCACTTGAGACACCTGAATCTTTTGGGTCCATGGCACCGCCAATACCGGAACTGATTAGGAAAGTCATTCCACCCCAGGTCCTGGTGTTTACGCCATCAAAAGCAACAGGAAATATTATTTCATTTGAATTGTGGTTGTCAGCAAGAAAGAGATGCCTGTAATTCTCTTCAAGGGTATAACCTGCATTGATAATATTCTCACAATATGTCAGGCAGTCCGCATATCTGTCTTGTCCAGTATACACTTCTGCATTCATATATAATTTTGCCAGAACAGCCCACACGGCTCCTTGATCAGCTCTTGCATATTCGTTGGATCTTGCAGGAGAGATTAGAGTTTCAATATCAAGTAATTCACTTTCGATATAGCTGAAAAGATCATTGGCATTGATTTGCTCAGGAAGGAATGATCCTACTGCATTTTCTTCAGTTACAAAAGGTACATTTCTGAAATGATCAAGGGCATGCCAGTAACTTAAGGCTCTCAGGAACCGAGCCTCAGCTCTGTATCCGGCAACTTCAGCTTTCAATCCGGCATCGACACCTCTTTCATCCAGTTTCTCATCTGAAGTTTCACGAATAAACTCATTGGCTAATGCGATTTGATAAAAAATACGGCTATAGAAAGCAAAGACAAATCCGTCTTCAGCACTCCAGTCCTGGTCATGAAAATCACCTATTGTTTGATCATTCCAGCCCACAAGTGCTTCATCGGTCGGAAATTCCTGGTGATAGAATAAGGCTCTCAGATACTGGCCAAAGCCTTCATCGATACCTTCGATATCTGATTGCCCGGCTGGACCTTGCTGCCCTGATAATGCAAGTCCGGCATATACTTTTGCAAGGACCTGTCTGTAAGAATTTGGATCGTCGTATACAATGCCGGATGTAATAATATCTTCATCCAATGGAATCGTATCAAGATCATTAAAGCAGGATTCAAATACGAATACAACTGCTAAAAATGCTATCAAATATTTATATGACTTTTTATTCATTGTTATTGCATTTATAGATTAAAACTGGGCACTAAGTCCAAATACAAAAGTTCTTGGTCTTGGATAGATGTTATTATCTATACCGTTATCTGTTTCGGGATCAAGCCCATCATAGCTTGTCACTACAACAGGATTTTGAACCGTAGCATATACCCTGATATTTTTATTAGTTAGTCTGTTAAGATCGTATCCAAAAGTGAAATGATCAACCCTCAGGAACGATGCACTCTTGACAAAGTGATTGCTTAATGTCAGATTCCCCTGGTTACTTACATTCAAGTCAAGAGCTGACTGATTGATGTTCCAAAGGGAACCAGTAGAATTGTAAAGTCTCTCAAGGTAACCCATGTCCGTTTGCACGTTATTATAAATATAATTGCCTGTTAAGGCTCTTCCTGCAAAAGAAAAATCAAAGTCCTTGTATTGCAGATTGCTTGTAAATCCATAACTGAAATCTGCAGCAGGTTTTTCATACCTGATCCTGTCCTCACCATTGACGACTCCATCGTTGTTCTGATCTATAAATTCGCCTTCCAGCAAGGTGCCGTTTTCATCATACATTTGTTCATAAACATAAAATGATGAAGGTGCATGTCCGACACTGTGAATCTGGATAGTGGATCCCACACCTCCTGCAATACCACCGGTTAGTATTCCATCATAATCAGGATCGTCTACTGTAGTGAGCTTGGTGATCTTATTTTTGTTATACGCCGTATTAAATGAGAAATCCCAAACAAGATTTTCAGTGGATACCGGGGTAAGGTTAAAAGCAATTTCCACACCCTTGTTCTCCATATTCCCAACATTGGTTGTGATGAAGTTTGTGAGGTTCGTTCCTGCAGGTACCGGAATCCTGTTGAGCAGATCTTCAGTATTTCTTTGGTATACATCTATTGAACCTGAAACCCTGCCTTTAACTATAGAAAAGTCGACTCCGATATTCTTTGTGGTTGTTTCTTCCCATCTGATATTTGAATCATAACCATTTGGACGAAGTGTCCTGACAAATGAATCTCCAAACTGGTATTGAGCATTTTCGAATCCCAACTGGTATCTGGCCAGGTAGGCATAATAATCTCCAATCTCTTGTTGTCCTGTAACACCCCATCCGACGCGCAGTTTAAGATTATTGAAATATTCTTTGTTATTATCGATCAGTTTGATTGCCAGGGCAGCAGCCGGAAACAGGCCATACCTGTTTTCAGGGGAGAACCTGGAAGTACCATCCCTTCTTAGTGTGAATGTGAATAAGTACCTGTTGTCATAACTGTAATTCACTCTCCCATAAAGTGATAATAAATAATATTCTGCAGGATCAGATCCTGCTGTCGTTTCTGCAGGGGTACCTGCAGCGTCTGTATTTGTAAATTCATTTTCTACATTGAAATGTTGCCAGCTGTATCCTCCCATAATATCGATATCATTGATCCCCATGGTCTTCTTGTAATTCAGATAGAATTCAAGCAGGCTGTTTTCTTTGACCTGCATGTATTCATTATTTACACCACCTCCATTTAATTCGTCAAATGCGAATGATGCAAAAGTCGGAACAACGACTGTGCCTTCACCTTTCGAGTAATCATAAGCCAGGCTCAGGTTTGCACGCAGGTCAGGTAAGAATCCGAGTCTGTAATCGGCGCTTACATTCGCGATATACCTGTTTACTGTAGATTTGTCTTCCCTGAGATCCAGTAATGCAATCGGATTTGTAGGAGATATAAGGTTTGGATTTCCATTGACGATTGTCCAGGTGGTATAACCACCATATTGATTTTCCGGATCATATATTTCCTGGGTAGGATCAAAACTCAATGAATTACCAATCGCACCCCTGTCAGCAAAATTGTTTTTGGTCTGCATCGCCTTCAAGTGAAGATTTAGCTGTAAAGTGTTATCCAGGAATCCGGGGTTCAGGTTTAATCCTCCAGTCAGTCTCTTGAAATTATCTGTTTTGAGAATCCCGTTTTTATCGGAATATCCGATAGAGACCCTGTATGGTAATTCTTTGACACTTCCTGTCAGGCTGATATTGTGATCATAGCCAATGGCTGTTTCATAAATCTCATCCTGCCAATCTGTATTGGCCGATCCAACAAGATCGTGTGCAGGGTGATCAGCATCGAATTGCTCGGCAATTGTTGTTCTGAATTCATCTGCTGATAATACATCTACTTTATTATAAGGGTTGCTGAAAGATATATTTCCCGTATATCCAACTTTAAAACCGGTCCCTACTTTTCCTTTCTTGGTCGTAATCAGGATCACACCACCTGCTGCCCTGTTTCCATAAATCGCAGCAGCTGAAGCATCTTTCAATACCGTAAAAGTTTCTATATCATTCGGATTAATAATATTTAATGGATTTCTTGCGCCGGAAATTCCTCCACTTTCAAGGGGTACACCGTCAATTACAATAAGCGGATCATTGGATGCATTCAGAGAAGATTCACCACGTATCCTGATCTTGGAACCTCCACCGGGATCACCACCAGTGGTAATCGACACACCCGGTACTTTTCCTGCAAGTAACTCCTGTGGTCCTGTGATAGACCCTTTGTTAAAACTTTCCGAACTTACAGACTGGATAGATCCTGTCGCATCTTCACGTTTTACAGTTCCGTATCCAATGACGACTACTTCTTCCAGGAATTCTCCAAAGGATAGAGACATATCAATTACATTTGAATCTGTCAGTTCAACCTCCTGTGGGGTATAGCCCGTATAACTGAATACCAAGGTGGTTGCGTCTCCAGGGATGTCAAGTGAATAACTTCCATCTATATCAGTGATGGTGCCTACAGAAGTACCTTTGATCAGGATGTTAGCACCAATAAGAGCTTCTCCTGTCTGGGCATCTGTCAATACGCCTGAGATGGTGCGTTGTCCAGAAGCAAAGACCCCTAAAGAGGTAAAAATGATGGCCAGAATAAATGGCCTGACATTAATAGTTAATAGCTTTTTCATTAAAGAACTTTTTCATTGTTGAATTTTCAAATTTACTTTATTTAAGCTGTTTCTATCGGAAGTGTGCTTATGATAATAATCATTAAATATCATCTTTTTAGCTGATCTTGGTCATAAATTATTTTATCAATAAGTCCTATTATGTGAGTTCTTATTGATAAAAATTTCTTTGTATTGCTTAATTTAAGCATTAAATTACTGTTGCCATAAACTAAAAACTAAAACATGAAAAAGACTTTACTACTTGCTTTCATTTGTTCATTAGTAACATTTGGGCTAAATGCTCAAATTACAAGTGTAGGAATCATTGGTTCTGCAACCCAGGGAGCTTGGGATAATGATACCGATATGATTCAAAATGATACAAACCCTGACCTGTGGAATTTGACTGTTGTTCTTACCGACGGAGAATGTAAATTCAGAGCAGATGATGACTGGGTTGTGAACTGGGGATCTGCTGAATTTCCGATGGGAGTTGGTGTTCAGGATGGGGATAATATTCCTGTCGTTTGCGGTAAATACGACATAGACTTCAATTCCGCTACAGGAGAATACAATTTTACACTGATACCGGAAATCGGTATTATAGGAAGTGCTACGCCGAATGGCTGGGACAGCGATATTGATATGTGTAATGATCCTAATGATCCAAACAAGTTTTATATAACCATAGATCTGGTTGCAGGAGAAGCCAAGTTCAGGAAAGATGATGATTGGGCAGTCAATTGGGGTTCTCCGGACTTCCCAACAGGAATCGGTGTGCAAGATGGTGATAACATCCTGGTAGATAAAGCCGGAGAATATTTTGTAATGCTGGATACGATGACAGGTGCTTATTCATTCGAAGAAAACATTACCTATGAAACTATAGGAATAATTGGAGATGCAACTGAAGGTGGATGGGATACTGACACGGACCTTGATCAGGATGCAAACGACGCTAATCTTTGGAGTGCTACTGTTTTGTTAAATAATGGTGAAGCTAAGTTCAGGGCAAATGACGACTGGGAATTTGATTGGGGTAATACAGGATTTCCAATGGATACTGCTCTATTAAAAGGACCAAATATTCCTATAGATTCCGGAAACTATATTGTTTCATTTAATACTGAAACACTGATTTATAATTTCATTGAGGTTGTGGATTTTACATCGATAGGAATAATAGGTGATGCGACACCAGGTGGATGGACAGATGATACTGATATGAATCAGGATCCGGATAATAATTCTATGTGGAACCTTCGCATTGTTTTAGCTGATGGTGAAGCTAAGTTCCGAGCGGATGATGATTGGTTATGGAATTGGGGATCCGGTGATTTTCCAGCTGGAATCGGTGAATTGGATGGAGCAAATATTCCAGTCACCGCTGGTGAATATATTATTGACTTCAATTCAATTACAGGAGCATATAACTTCAAAGAAATTATTGTATTCGATACAGTTGGTATAATAGGGACAGGTTCTGAGTTTGGAAACTGGGATGATGATGTGTTGTTGGAAAAAGACCCTGATAATGAATTTCATTTTTCAGGAGTCGTTAATCTTGTTGATGGTGAGATTAAATTCAGGGCCAACCAGGATTGGACAGTGAATTGGGGAGAAGAAGCTTTTCCAATGGGTGTTGGAACGCAGGACGGACCAAATATTCTTTGTGTTGGAGGTACATACAAAGCCTCGATTCTGACTGATACTGGTGAATATGGGTTTACTGACCCTAGTTCAACCGTTGACATAGTAGATCCTGCTTATGTGAATGTTTATCCAAACCCGACAGAAGCACTATTAAATATCGATTTATCTGCTGATGAGTTTTCCGGTAACATACATATCATGATTTATGATTTATCTGGCAGAAAAATGTACAATCAGCACAGGTCTTTTAATACGAATATGACTGTTGATGTGAGTGATTTACCTATTGGTACTTATTTCCTCCAGATCAATAGTGAAAAGCATATGATTGGCAAGAAGTTTAATGTGATTAAATAAAATTTAAGTCTTAAAACATTCAAGGCAGCTGTAATTTGCAGCTGCCTTTTTTTTACCTCAATTTTTAATCATCTATAATTCTCAGATCCTGTTCAGGAATGCGATAGCCTTCTGGTTAAATATATCAGGTTGTTCGATATTAACAACATGTCCGCATGATGGAATAACATGTAACATGGCTGATGCATGTTCGTTCGCCAGTTTCGAAATAGACGGAAGAAACATATAGTCTTCCTGTCCCATGATATAGAGTGTCGGAATTCCACTGTCATTGATTCTGAAGAACTTCAAAAGAGGATTAACCTGGGCCACAAGGGTGAACCACCTCTTAAATTCTTTCTGGTATAGTTTCTTGGCTTCATTGATGAACAGATTCCTGGATTCCTTGTGTGTTTCCTTCAGCATAATAATGAATGCAAAGAACTTGTAAAGAAGTAGATATGGAACAACAGACTTTAAGGCGTCACCTAGCCGCATCAAAACCTGTCCACGAAAATTCAGCTTCATTATTGCCCCACCCAATACCATGGCTTTGATTCTGTCAGGGTAGCGTTCAGTGAGTTCCCTGATAATAATTGTTCCAAGTGAGATACCAATAAAATGACTTGACCTGATTTTCAGGTGATCGAGTACCTCTATCACTTCATCACCAATATTGTCAAAGGAATATCTTTTCAATTTTTCATAGATATGCTTTTTCGAAGCACCATGACCTCTAAGATCTACTAAAAGAATATTGAAGTGATTTTTGAAATCCCTTATCTGCCTGAACCAGATAGTACTGCTACCACCGGCACCATGGATAAAAGTTACCCAGTTGGCAGATTTGTCTTTTATGTATGTTTTATAGTGAAGCATTAATAGCCTTGCAAAAATATGATTATATATCAGCTAACAAGAAATATGAAAGCTTGTTTGAATTGGGATATAATATTCATGTCTTTCGTTGATTGATTAATGCAGCATTTCACGTTCTGAATGATGGCGATTATTGTTTAATGACCTTCCTGATGATTTGTTTTTCTTTCGTTGTAATATGGATAATGTATGATCCATTGGCCCAATCAACAGTGTTTAATCTCACATAATTCTCTTTTTGTTTGGCAGAATAATAGGCTACTTTTTGTCCAAGCTGGTTGTACACTTTAACTGTAAGATCACTGACAGGATTTTCAAAATCTAAATTCAATTCAACTGTGGCAGGATTTGGGTAAATCTTCAGTTGGTTATCTGTATCAGCTTGTTCATCAGTTGATACGACTGTTTCGAGATAGAGGCAAATCATTTGTTCGGTGATATTTATCACAAAACTTAAGTCAGCAGCTGCGCGGCCATCATTCGTCATGGCCACAACGCAAAGGTCATGATCCGGCAGGTATGCCATATTGGAGGTATAGATGATTGATCCGGTATGACCAT
>JAHHJO010000355.1:0-3513 GCA_018680275.1 Bacteroidia bacterium | reverse complement strand
CTGGTCATATTTAGTTTGGGAATTCTTTTTATCCTGTCGATCCTGTTCATTGAGTTTTTCATTCCATTATTAGTTCCAAAACCATTTCAAAGGTGGACATTGGGTAAGGCGCTTTTATGGTATCCTTTTGTAATTGTTTTTGTAGGAGGATGCCAGTTTTTATACAAAAGTTATTGGGCTGGATGGCGTGACTTCACATTTCTGGAATTTGTATTTGTTCTTTCCAGAACACTGGGAATAGGTTTTACTGTTGCATTTTTTGTTCTGGGAATATGGCAATACCTCAATCGAAACAGGCTTTCAATGCTTACATCCAAAGAGGTATATGATGTGATGACTTCAGATGGGAAGGTTGTACAGCTTAGTTTGAATAATATATTGTATATCGCAAGTTCTGATAATTATGTAGAAGTACATATTGAAGAAAATGGCGATCGCCACAAGTTGATTCTTCGTTCCAGTTTAAAAAAAATAGAGACCCAAATATCAAATCCTTTATCACCAATTATTCGATGCCACCGTAGATATCTAATCAATATAAATCGATTTATAATTTCAAATGAAAGCAGTCGTAAGATGGATTTAATACTTGAAAATTACGAGGATTCCATCCCGGTATCAACCAAATATATCCCACAGATCAAACAAAGGTTGACCGTTCGTCCCTAAATCCTGCATTTTCCCCACAAACACCCATGATTACAGCAACTCTAAGTAATTGAATACATTTCTTTGACTTAGAATTCTTCTGGTGATCAGATGATTCCTGAATATTTTTTAACTAAAAAATTATGAATATGAAATCAATATTTATTGCATCAATACTTACCATTGGATCTTTTGTTTTCCATTCCCTATGTGCTCAATCACTAGAAACTGATTCTAGCAAATCAGAAATTGTATCTGAAATTATTAAATCTTATGTCCTGGATTATCAGAAGGACAGGTATGCTTCTAAAGAGATGAATTTTGGAATAGAAATCCCTGGGCATGGTACATGGACTGTTAAAGTGACAGGAAAAGAAACTTCAACCGGGTATGAGGTTCTTCTGGAAGATGGTTTGCCGAATAGCCCGACATTCATTTACAGAATTGAGTATGAAACACTGCAAGCAATTAATGATGGTAAAATAAATGCCTTAACAGCGCAGGGAAAAGCATTCTCAGGAGACTATACACCTATGAGTATAGATATGATGGAAGGTTTCAATCCTACAGCAAAGGAATACAATGATATAAATCCATTCTCATTTCACTTTTGGACAAGAGGTTATCCTGAAATGATACCATTTGGTCCGGGTATGACCAGAAGAGCCCATGGTAGTAATTTCACTATTTTTTATTACCAGGAAGGCATCAGGACGGCATGGTATCGCGTCTTACCAGAAGAGCGTGTAAGAGATGATGCCAGGGAACAGGCTATGCCTTTTCCAATGCTCATCGTCGCAATAAAAGGTACCACTGAAGGAGTTGTGGATGGTGAAAGGGTTTCACTATCAGTTGGGAACACAATTTTCATCCCGGAAAATGTCAATCATAAATGGTGGAATGAAACAGATGAAGCCACTGAAGCTATTTTAATCATGTTTGGTGAAGGTGCATAGAAATCTAAATCCAGGAACTACAAAAAGTTAATAGTGAAACTATAGGATTGTTATTTGTAATGAAAAAAATAAAGAACTGGCATTTTATTATTAAAGTTGCCAGTTCTTTTAATAATTCTAATTATTTGTGCAGCCTTTATTCATAAGTTTATTTAGGACTTACCCATACAATTCAAGAAAGCAACATCCAATACACCGCTGGAATATATTCAGAGGGTCAGAATCGAAGCAGCCAAAAAAAGTCTCGAATCAAGCACTAAAACAATTCTGGAAGTCATGTATAGTATCGGCTATAATGATGATAAAGCATTCAGGAATACCTTCCGAAAATTTACAGGACTATCTCCCAAGGCCTATCAAAAAAAATATAACCGGGAAATGGCTCTGGCCTAGTCCTTTCCTTAATTAAGTTTAACTATTCTTTCCGAGACTGGATATTTTGATTCAACGCCAACTATTGTTAAAAAATAGATACCATTCACAATACCATCCATGGAGATTTCAAATTCATTTTGACCTTTTGATACAGTTTTGTTTGATTCAAAGACTTTTTTAGAATAAACATCCACAATTGATATTCTTATTTGTTCATTCTTGTTGCTATGCATCAAAACATTAAATATTTCACTTACTGGATTAGGATAAACCTGTAACTGGAATTCATTTTCGGAAATTAATGGAATGAGCATCGAAGTACTCAGTCGCGATAATTCTTCCAGGTCAATAAAAATGGGATCACTCCATATTATAGTTTCGCCACATTCAATGCCGATACTGATCTCAGACCCGTCAATCCATTCCAGTTCATCAATGAATAGTTCATTTTCTTCGACTTCAAAGCTCTCTTCTTCTCCATCTGCATTTACTATCTGTACCAGGAAATATTCAATATCTTCATATGGCAGGTCCCAGAATATATATATCTCGTCTTCTTCAAACTCAATATCGATGTATTCAATTTTTCCACAATCAGGAGTGATAAAGATTTCAGTATCAGAAGAAATCAACGCATCATCACAGATGATACTTACATTGTAGTAGTATGTAGTATTAGGTAATAAATCCTCCAGGAAGATTTCCGCTTCGTCAAGTTCCTCGGATTCCATTTCATCAGGGGATGTACCATATTCAAACAGGTAGTACACTTCTTCGAATTCTTCTTCATCTGAAAATTCATATTCCCAGAATATAAATGCTTCTGTTTGTGCCAGGTATTCAACTTCGATAAATTCCAGGCTTGCACAGACTTCATCAGGATTGTCGTCATCATCTTCTATCGGTGGAGACATATCGGTCTCTTCTGTTTTCAAATTAAATTTTATTTCTGCAAGGCCTGAACAACTTGAATGCCCATAATTTGACAAGGCAGTCAGTAAAATATACCTGGCTTTAATGTTTTGAAGATCTGGACCAGGGAATCCACCATAAACAGCAACACCCTGCGCTTTGGGAAAAGTCATTTCACCCCAGTGTATCCAATCAATACCATCTTCTGAATAATCAATGCTTACCTGATTAAAACCCTGGTTTAATTTGTCCGGATCATTAGTATTCCAAATCCAGCTTTTGGATAAGTTTCGGATTGATCCAAAATCATATTGAATCCAGTGACTCATTCCATATGCCTGGATTGGGTTGGGTGATTGTTCGCAGGACGCCCATGTGTCTTTCCAGATTGAAGCATCTGGATCAAAACATTGAGCAGTACAGAAACTAGAGGATACCAGCAAGAGTATTATGAATGCATATATTTTTTTCATCTTGAACAGATTTAATTTTACAAGTCAGGTAATAATGTGTTTAACTTAAATTCATGAATCCAATCGGTGCCTGTGCCGACATTGTGTTGTAGAAATTTCCAATATTGGGAAACAAAGAAACCAGGTCTGTCTTTCCCACACCGTACCAT
>JAHHJO010000029.1:0-3161 GCA_018680275.1 Bacteroidia bacterium | reverse complement strand
TGACAAGTTTGATCCGGAAAACTGGCAAGACCAGCGCATCTGGGTGAATAATGAAAATCACTGTTATGTGCCGGATGGCGAATTCGGGACAAGAGAGGTCAGTGATGGTACACTCAAATTAAAAGTTGTTAAAGTCGATGAGAAAAAACCTTGTGACAATATGGACAAACATGGCAAACAACATCCGGACACCGAATATGTCGCCGGACGGATTGCCTCAAAAAATAGGAAAGAATTTATAAAGGGAAAATGGACAGCCCGGTTAAAATTATGGAGTAATGGTGAAGGCAGCATGTTCCCGGCATGGTGGATATTAGGTGCCCAAAACAACGAACCGCCTGTTCAGGAAGAAGATGAAAATATTTGCTGGCCCATGACCGGATCAGGTGAGATTGATATCTTCGAACATCATGGAGATCATCAATTAGACACATTCACCACCGGGGCGATCAAGAACCTGGGAGAATGTGATAAAGGAGACTGGTGGAGTTATCGAACAAACATTGCTTCTACTCTCAATGAATATCATGAATACTCGGTTGAATGGGAAGGCAGCGACCTGATCTATCGCCTTGACGGAGAAGAAGTTCATCGGAATGAAGGTCTGGGCGACAATTATCCTGAACCTATGTTTGCAATATTAAACTATGCCAAAATCACAGATTCACCAATGACGGGTGAATGGGTTATGGAAGTGGATTGGGTCAAACATGAATCAAGAAATAATAAATGAATAAAATGCTCATCAGACTAATCATATTCCTGGTGCTAAACTTCACCGCACTTGCATTGGGAGGTTTTTTTACAAGCAAGGGTGTTCCTTCTGATTGGTATGCCGGGTTGGCGAAAGCACCATGGACTCCTCCGGGATGGGTTTTTGGAACGGCATGGACAACAATCATGATTTGTTTCGCTTTTTACCTGGCTTACCTGTGGCCGGTTACAGAAAATAAAAACCTTCTTATTGGTCTGTTCACTGTTCAATGGGTATTAAACATTTTATGGAACCCTGTATTCTTTCATTACCACAATGTAATCCTGGGACTTACTGTGATCACAATACTCACATTATTAGTCGCCTTTTTTCTATTTTATTATTGGTCGGAATTAAAGTACAAGTCTTTATTAATTACACCCTACTTCATCTGGTTACTTATTGCTACTTCATTGAATGCATATATACTGACAAATAATTAACAAGAAGGAAAAACACATTAAGTCCGAAGCACCATATTAATTTTGAAATTAAAGGCTACAATTACTTTCAATAGAGTTTTGCATTCTATTTCTCCTTCGGTTATCTTAACTTGTCAAAAACCACAAATAACAACACCATGAATAAAACATTCATAGCAATCATTCTTTCTCTTAGTTTAATAAGTTGCACTACGGAGAACAATTCAGGATCTACAGAAAAAGATACTAAAGGAATATCATCAAATGCCGATAATATTTCTTTTGCCGGAAAAGAATCCACAATCTATACAACTGCAAGTAACACTGATCTCCGATTATCCCCAACCGGAAAAGCTGTTTTTAAATCTGCCAATCAACCCCTGGAAAATGAAGTTTCAGTATTTGTCAATCCTGGCAAATCATTCCAGACATTCCTCGGCATAGGTGGTGCTATCACAGATGCTTCCGCAGAAGTGTTTGCAAAATTACCGCCATTGAAACAGGAAGAACTACTAGAATCATATTTTGATATCGAAAAAGGTATCGGTTATTCCTTGTGTCGCACACCAATTCATAGCTGTGACTTCAGCAGTGAGAGCTATACCTACGTTGAAGAAGGCGATAAAGAATTAAAAACATTCAGCATTGAACATGATAAGACATACAAGATTCCAATGATCAAAAGAGCGATTGATGCAGCAGGCGGGGAACTCCTCCTTTATGCCAGTCCGTGGAGCACACCTGCTTTTATGAAGAGCAACAAGAATATGCTGAAAGGCGGCAAATTACTGCCGGAATATTATGATACCTGGGCTGAGTATTACACCCGTTTCATTAAAGCCTATGAAGCTGATGGGATGCCAATCTGGGGAATTACAATCCAGAATGAACCAATGGCAGTGCAACGTTGGGAATCCTGTATTTATACAGCTGAGGAAGAACGCGACTTCCTTAAGAATCACCTGGGCCCAGCCATGGAACAACAAGGACTGGGTGATAGAAAGATCGTGGTTTGGGACCACAACAGGGATCTGATCAATCATAGAGCCAACACCATATTCGAGGATCCGGAAGCAGCAAAATATGCATGGGGAATTGGATTTCATTGGTATGAAACATGGGCAGGAGGCGATCCTATGTTCTCCAACCTGGGAAATATCAATACATCTTTTCCTGGAAAGAAACTTCTATTTACCGAAGGCTGCCAGGAAGGATTCAGAACAGACAGGTATCAATACTGGAAACATGCTGAAAGATATGGACGATCAATAATCAACGACTTCAATTATGGTACAGTTGGCTGGACAGACTGGAACATCCTGCTTGATCAAAACGGAGGGCCTAACCATGTAGGCAACTATTGCTTTGCCCCGATTCACGGTGATACTGAATCCGGGGAATTGATATATACACCGACTTATTATTACCTGGGACACTTCTCAAAATTTATCAGACCTGGTGCCAAAAGAATCAGCACAGTGAGTAGCAGAAGTCATTTGCTTAGCACTTCCTTTCAAAATGAAGATGACAGCCTCGTTTCTATTGTTATGAATCAGAGTGACACGGACATTGATTACAGATTGTATATGGGACCTTCAGAAGCTATTTCTGTGACAATCCCGGCACACTCCATCCAAACAATTGTTAGCAAATAACAATGAAGGAAATATGCATTTCAGAAAAAGGATAGCAGGATTTTAGTTATCTTTTAATCATTCTCCTCTAAACTCAATGCTTTAAAAATGAAAGTCATTGGACTAATCGGTGGAATGAGCTGGGAATCATCCCTGGAGTATTATCGTATTATCAACGAAAAAACCAAAGAGCTGCTTGGCGGATTTTCATCAGCCAAATGCCTGATTTATTCTGTAGACTTTGCCGAGATAGAATATTTGCAACACAAGAATGAATGGAACGAACTGCATTCAATTATGGCCGATGCAGCTACCAGGCTTTATAAGGGAGGTGCAGAAGTTATTGTGCTC
>JAHHJO010000339.1:0-16817 GCA_018680275.1 Bacteroidia bacterium | reverse complement strand
AGAGAAATAGAGATCATTCACCGAGACATCTCGACATCCCCATATCCCGTTATCTTATGTCTAACATCTAAAGTCTAAAATCTTCACAAAACCTCTGATTATCATACACATTACATATATTTTTAATATATTTACCATTGATTTATAGTAAGTATTTCGACTACTTCTATAAATACCAACCTGAATAGTGATTTACTCACTGATATCTAACCCATTATATAAGTGAAAAACACGCAATGTGTAAGTAGTTTACTTACAGTGTTTTATGAATGAAGATTATTTTTAATCTTTTTATGAAAAAAAATGGGACAAAGTGGGAAAAAGTGGGAAAGAAATGTACTTTTGAGCTAACGACCACTTAAAAGAATGATATGTACCAGTTAACTGGAGAGTTTGAATGTAAGCTTGATGCGAAAGGTCGCGTACGGCTTCCGGCGAACTTAGTCCGACAACTAAGTGGCTCTGGTGCATATGAATTCATGGTCAATCGCGGGTTTGAAAATCATTTGATGCTCTACCCGAAAGATGTATGGGATGAAAAGACGAAAGAATTAAACCAGCTCAACATCTACATTAAAAAGAACAGACAGGCAGTAAGATATTTCTATCGCGGTGCAACAGCTATAACAGCAGATGCTTCAGATAGAATCTTAATACCCAAAAGCCTTATCGAATACGCAGGTATCGGTAAAGAAGTGGTTTTGTTCGCATATCAGGACATGGTGGAAATATGGTCTAAAGAAGCTTATGAGTTAACCATAAGTGAAGAACCAGATAGTTTTTCCGAACTGGCCGAAGAAGTTTTCGGAGGCGGTAACCAGGGTTCAGATAATGAGTGAGTTTCATGATCCGGTCCTATTAAGGGAATCAGTTGATGCACTTGTTCAGAACGCGGATGGCTTGTACATGGATTTAACCTTTGGTGGCGGTGGTCATTCTAAGGAGATCCTGGAAAGATTAAGTCCCAAAGGGGGTTTGATAGTTTTTGATCAGGATGTAGAATCAGGACGAAATATCATTAAAGATGAAAGATTGGTGTCAGTGAAGGCAAATTTCCGCTACCTCTACAGGTTCTGGAAATGGCTGGAAATCGACAAGGTAGATGGAATACTGGCAGATCTCGGTGTTTCTTCCCATCAGTTTGATGCAGACTACAGGGGGTTTTCATATCGCTATGAGGCGCCGCTGGATATGCGGATGAATGAAGAGTCAGAACTAACGGCAGCAGATTTACTCAATAACTATTCGAGCCGGGAGTTGCAGGACATATTCAGTCGCTATGGAGAAGTCAGGAATGCAAAAACACTGGCGGGAGCCATCGTGAGTTACCGGGAAGATGTCAGGAAGATAGAGTCGACTTTCGAGTTCAATAAAATACTTGAAAAGCTGGCTTTCGGAGACAGGATAAGGTATTTCTCGCAGGTTTACCAGGCATTGCGGATAGAGGTGAATCACGAACTTGAAGCCCTGGAAGACATGCTGGAAGATAGCCTGAAAGTAATGAAAACAGGAGGCAGACTGGTGGTTATCAGTTATCACTCGCTGGAAGACAGGATTGTAAAGCGATTTATCAAAACAGGATCTGTCAAAGGTGAATTGAAGAAAGATGATTATGGCAGGGTGTTAAGCGGGATCAGGGCATTAGGAAAACTAATTCTTCCCACGGAGGAAGAGCAAAAAATAAACAGTAGATCGAGGAGTGCGAAGATGCGCATAGGTCTTAAGATTTGAAAATGAAAAACATTTCAAAACATTTAAGTTTCATTCTATTGTTGGCATTGCTTTGTGTCATATACATTTTTAATACACATAAAGCAGAAAAGAAATTGAGAAAGATTTCTCATTTGAAGAAAGAGGTAGAGGATGCTAAATCCGAATACCAGGAGGTCAAAAGTGACATCATTTATAAATGTACGGAATCACAGCTGGCGAAAAGCCTTGAAAACAAAGGGCTTAAGAAAAATGAATCGCCACCGATTAAGATTGATTCCGATCAGGGATAAAGAAATGAAGCGCAGGAATGGATAGGAAAAATGAACTATTAATACGAGTCTATTTTGTCTTTTTCACATTCGTTCTTATGGCGCTCGTAATATTAGGCAAAGTGGTAAAGACTTCTTTGCTGGAAGGAGAAAAATGGAGAGAACAGGGTGGAAAAAATATTAAGTGGATCGAAGTAGCAGGAGAGAGAGGTAATATTTATGACACCCATGGTAATATTCTCGCAACAACCCTTCCGTATTTTGACATATACGTTGATTTGGTTACATCATCTGAAGAGGATTTCAAAACCAATATCGGGCCATTATCAGTTCAGCTTGCTGCACATTTCGGTAAAACGGCCCATGATTGGAAATCTGAATTATCAGCCGAACGCAAGGCAGGTGTTACGATGAAGAAACCGGGCAGCCGCTATTATCCACTATTGAAGAGGGTCAGCAAAGACCAATTGGATTTACTCAAAACTATGCCATTATTCAATCTTGGGAAACATCGTGGTGGTCTGCTTTATGAAAGAAAGAACAGTCGTGAAAAGCCATTCAAAAACCTGGCTTACAGAACGATTGGCCTGGATCGGAAAAATGCCGATAAGATCGGTATCGAAGGATCCTTTGATGAATTTCTTTCCGGTGAAACGGAGAAACGCCTGATGCGACGATTGCCTGGAGACATTTGGTTGCCGGTTGTAGATCCGGAATTGATGAGTCAGCAACGCGGGGGAGACATAGTGACGACACTGGATATGCATATCCAGGATATCGTACATCATGAATTGCTCGAAGTGTTGCATAAATATGATGCTGATGCAGGCTCAGTTGTTATCATGGATGTAAAAACCGGCGCTATTAAAGCGATGTCGAACCTTGGAAAGGTTGATGAAGGCCTGTATCGTGAGGAATATAATTATGCAGTAGGTCGGCTTAGTGAACCTGGTTCAACATTCAAACTGATCTCTGCGATGGCTTTGCTTGAGACAGGAAAGGTTGAACTGGATGATGATATCGTTGTGAATGGCGGAAAGAAGAAATTCTTTGACCGGTGGATGCGCGACAGTGAAATGCATGGGAATCATACAATGACGTTTGAAGAAGTTTTTGAACACTCTTCCAATGTCGGGATGGCAAATGCAGCATATGCTGCCTATGGTAAAAAGTCACAATGGCCTGATTTTATGAAAGCCATTAATAACCTGGGTGCGATGGACAAGACAGGTATAAGAATTCAGGGTGAAAGAGCACCTTTTTTCAAAGACCCGGAATCGTTCAATACCAAAGCCCATAATACTTGGTCCGGAACGACAGTGCCCTGGATGGCGCATGGTTACGAACTCACGATGACGCCGCTGCAGGTTCTGAATTTTTATAACTCCGTGGCGAATGATGGGACAATGATGAAACCTTATTTGGTTAAAGAAATATATGAGGATGGAAAACGCATTAAGCGTATTGAACCTCAGGTAGTTAAGCAAAGTATTGCAAGTCCGTCCACAGTGATGAAAGCAAGACGAATGCTTGAAGGTGTTGCCGAAAGCGGTACCGCTCAAAGATTGAAAGTTAAGAATACATCCTTTGCCGGAAAGACTGGTACAACGAGGTTGAACTACTGGAAAACGACAAGCAGAAAGGAATACAACGCATCATTTGCAGGATATTTCCCCGTGGACAATCCACAATATTCTGCCATCGTTGTGGTGTACAATCCGAAGGGAGCCTACTATGGTTCACAAGTGGCAGGACCTGTTTTCAGGAATATCGTGCAAAGATTGGCAGGATTGGAATACAAGGAAGTGCAAACTGATACCGATACAGAGTTGCCGGTTTTAAAAGCACACTCAGGGTATAAAAAGGATTACACGAAAGTCCTGGAATACATCGGCCTTGGATATGACGACAAAGGAAAGAATAGGTGGGTAATGCTGGAGTCAGATTCTGAAAGTCTTGAAATCGAGGATAAGAAAATTCTGAAGAAATCGATTCCGGATGTGAAAGGAATGGGCCTAAGAGATGCCGTGTATGTCCTGGAGAGTCTTGGACTTGAAGTGGAGCATAGTGGAATGGGTAAAGTGTACAGGCAATCCATAAAGACCGGTACGGTGATCAATGGACAAACGATTAAGATTTATTTGAAATAATAAATAAAGAATTTATCAAAAGTGATAAATCATAACAATTGAAAAAACTGGAAGAAATACTAAAGTCAATTGAAGTTCTGAATGGAACTATACTGAATAGCATTGATGTTCAGGGGCTTGCCCTTGATTCCAGGAAGGTAAAAAACGGATACTTGTTTTTTGCTTACAAAGGATTGAAAACTGATGGCCATGAATATATAGCCTCAGCAGTTAATAATGGAGCATCTATTATTGTACTTGATAATCCTGATTTCCTGGATCAGCATGAATGTTCTTATGTTCTGGTCAAAGATGCAAGGCGGACTGTCAGTAAGATAGCTTCTGCTTTTTATGACAATCCATCAGGGAAGCTGACAGTGACAGGGATTACAGGGACCAACGGTAAAACAACGGTCGCAAGTCTCTTGAGTGATGTGTTCACGGATCTGGGATTTAAATGTGGTTTGATTTCCACAATCCGGATCAAATATCAAGACAAAGAGATACCTGCACAGTTGACGACACCGGATCCTTTGAGTTTGCAGGAAGTATTTCATGAAATGTACGAGGCAGGTGTGACGCATGTATTTATGGAAGTGAGTTCACATGCGATTGAACAGGGCAGGACAAGCAATATCGATTTCGATCTTGCTGTGTTCACAAACCTGAGCCGTGACCACCTCGATTACCATGAAACATTTGCTGAATACCTCAAAGCCAAGCAGGGATTGTTTGATGGGATGAAAGCTTCTGCGCATGTGCTGACCAATATCGATGATCGCAACGGGATGATTATGGTTCAGAACAGCAAAGCGAACATTCATACCTATGCTTTGAAAAGACCGGCAGACTTTAAAGGGAAAGTAATATCCAATGAATTGACCGGATTGCACCTTTCCTTCGAAGAAAAAGAGGTTTACCTCAAACTGGTCGGATACTTCAATGGGTACAATGCACTGGCTGTATATGCTGCTGGCGTTTTGCTGGGACAGGATCCTGAAGATATTCTCAGGGCGCTCAGCAACCATGACAGTGCAGAAGGCAGGATGGACATCGTCAGAAATCCCGAGTCAGGTATCACAGGAATAGTTGATTATGCTCATACACCGGATGCCCTGCAGAAAGTGCTTGAAACTTTAGTAGTAACAAAAAATAAAAACGCCAGGATTATCACGGTTTTAGGATGTGGAGGTAACAGGGATAAGGGAAAGAGGCCACAGATGGCTTCGATAGCCGGAAAATTTAGTGGAACGGTCATTTTGACCTCAGATAATCCAAGGGATGAAGATCCTGAAGTTATTCTTGACGAGATGTTTGAAGGAGTTATAGAAGAGAAAAGAAATCTAGTGTTCAGGATAACAAACAGGAAAGAAGCCATAAAAATGGCATGTAATCTGGCAAGGCGTGGAGATGTGATTTTGGTAGCCGGAAAAGGCCATGAAAATTACCAGGAAATCAAGGGACAAAGGTTCCCTTTTAATGATAAAAAAATATTGAGTGCATTTATGCACTGAGTAAGATATAGAAGAGTAGGTTCTATTATCATTCTCAGGTTGGTTTTAACAGTTGCAGTAGGATCAATTCGGATAAAGATTCGAATTCCTACTGTACACTGTTATTTTTTGAAAGAGACTTATGCTTTATCATTTATTTGAATACTTAGAAAATCAATTCAATCTGCCAGGTGCAGGATTGTTTCAATTTATATCATTCAGATCCGCCCTCGCGGTAATAATATCTCTTATGATAACATTACTGTTTGGGAACAGGATCATACGTTCTTTGAAATTATTGCAAGTAGGTGAATCCGTCAGGGATTTGGGCTTGGATGGACAGAAACAGAAGGAAGGTACACCAACAATGGGTGGTGTTATCATTATGTTTTCAATTGTCGTTCCGACCATTTTATTAGCCAGGCTTGATAATATTTATATTATCCTGATGCTGGTCACAACCCTGTGGATTTCAACAATAGGATTTATCGACGACTACATCAAGGTCTTTAAAAAAGACAAAGGTGGCTTATCAGGCAAGTTTAAAGTCTTTGGGCAAGTTGTTCTCGGCCTTATGGTTGCCGTAGTGATGTTGATGCATGATGACATTACCATCAGGATGCCTCTGGCAGATGCCAATGAAAGAGGACTTGAAGTCATAGAATCATTCGAGGTCAAAGTACCTCAAGTCAATGACTTACCAGTCTCCACAGAAATGGCCTATGTCAAAGCGGCATATACCACGCTTCCGTTTATTAAGAACAACCAGTTGAATTATAGTTTTTTCACCGGTGGTTCTTCCAAATGGGTGTGGATCATTTTTATTCCCCTTGTCATATTTATTGTCACTGCAGTGTCCAATGGTGCAAACCTAACGGATGGTCTTGATGGTTTGTTGACTGGTATTGCAGCCATTATAGGAGCTACACTTGGTGTCTTGGCCTATGTGTCCGGTAACACAATTACAGCCGATTACCTTGATATTTTCTACCTGCCTCATTCCGAAGAGCTGGTCATATTTATGGCTTGTTTTATAGGGGCATGTATCGGTTTCCTTTGGTTCAATTCCTATCCTGCCAGTGTATTTATGGGGGATACTGGGAGCCTGGCCATTGGAGGTATCATTGCTGTCATGGCGGTGTTGCTCAGAAAAGAATTACTGATTCCGATTTTATGCGGTATCATACTTATGGAAAACCTGTCTGTCGTGATGCAGGTAGCATGGTTTAAATACACGAAGAAAAAATATGGAGAGGGACGGAGAATATTTCTGATGTCTCCATTGCATCATCACTATCAGAAGAAAGGTATGCATGAGATGAAGATTGTTGTGAGGTTCTGGATCGTTGCTATCATACTTGCAGTATTGACTGTTATCACTTTGAAAATCAGATAACAGATGGAAAGGATCGCTGTATTGGGAGCTGGTGAAAGCGGCGTAGGAACAGCATTACTTGCCATGAAAAATGGATATGAAGTCTTTGTATCGGACTATGGAGAAATACCAGGAAAGTACAAGGAAGAATTAAAAATAAATAATATCCCTTTTGAAGAAAAGGGACACAGTTTTGAAATATTAGAAAAAGCAAATTTAATCGTAAAGAGTCCGGGAATACCGGAGAGATCTGAAGTGGTCAGGCATTTTCGACTAAGGGGAAAAAAGATCATTTCAGAGATTGAATGGGCGTCAAGGTTTTTTGGTGGAAGGATTATCGGCATTACAGGAAGTAACGGTAAGACAACCACAACAAGCATGATATACCACCTTCTTTCTGAAGAAATTCCGGGAGTAGGTATGGGTGGCAACATTGGAACTTCAATGGCCCGATTATTATGTGGTGATGAAAAGTTTGAAATCCTGGTATTGGAACTCAGTAGTTTTCAGCTCGATGACATAGAAGATATTCGTTTTGATATCGGTGTTATTCTGAATATTACTGCAGATCACCTGGATCGCTACGATTATAATATTGAAAAATATGCAGATGCCAAGTGGAATCTGGCCTTGTCTGTGAAAGCAGCAGGAGACCTGGTAATCAATGGAGATGATCCAATGATTACTAAACGATTAAGTACCGTTCCCGCAAATGTCAGTGTACACAAACTATCTGCAAATTTTCCCATGACCTCGTTGCCGTCAAAGGACGGTGATTTATTATTTGAAATGAATTTGAAAGGCAGGCATAATTTGTTTAATGCAAATATTGCGGCAAAAGTGGCTGAATTGATGGATGTAGATAACTCTGTCATCATAGACCGACTAAAATCTTTCGATGCAATCGAGCATCGTTTGGAAAGCATCGGAATATTTGATGGGGTAGAATATATCAATGACAGTAAAGCCACCAATGTCGAATCGAGTGTTTATGCACTTGAAGCTATGAACAAACCAGTGATCTGGATTGCCGGTGGAACCGATAAAGGTAATGATTACAGCAGTCTTGTTCCTGTAGCAGGGAATAAGGTGAAAGCAATGATTTGCCTTTGTGTAGATGATACGAAGCTGAGATCTTCTTTTGAATCTGTTGTCGATAAAATGGCAACGACCCGCGATATGAAAGAAGCAATTCTTCTGTCCCGTAAATGGGCCGAAGATGAAGATGTCGTATTGTTATCACCGGCATGTGCAAGTTTTGATTTATTCGATAATTATGAACATAGGGGAAGGGAATTTAAAAATGTGGTTTTAAATATTAAAAGTGAAACTCGTAAATAACACATTTGATAATTTAAAAGGAGATAAAACCATTTGGTTTCTCGTGGCCGTTTTGGGTCTTTTCTCTGTTCTTGCTGTATACAGTGCCGTAGGCAGTATGGCCTACAAGGTGCGTGGCGGTAATACAGAGTACTACCTCATTCAGCAGACCCTGTTCATATGTGTTGGATTCGCCTTCATGTATCTGGCATATAAGTTTAATTATATGGTCTATGCAAAGATAGCGCCTCTGTTTATCATTGTGGCAATACCTCTTTTGTTATATACAATTGGGTTTGGTACCGAGATAAATTCCGCCAAAAGGTGGATCACAATTCCGTTTATCGACAAGACTTTCCAGACTTCGGATATTGCAAGGCTGGCTTTGATCGTATATATCGCAAGGGCTATTGCTAAAAAGCAGGATGTCATTAAAGACTTCAAAAGTGCTTTTTTACCAATCATCTTGCCGATTGTTTTTGTGTGTATGCTCATCGCCCCTGCAGACCTGAGTACATCGGTGTTGTTGTTCGGGACTTGTTTATTGATGATGATCATCGGACGGATCTCAAAGAGATATGTTTTTGCATTGTTCCTGATAGGCATCATGGCTTTTGCATTTCTTGTCCTTGTAGGATCATTTTTCCCGGAACATGTTCGTGTAGAAACATGGATTTCGAGGATCAATGAATTCTTTTACAATACAGACGGAGGATGGCAGATTCAACAATCCAAGATCGCGATTGCCAATGGTGAAATATTTGGACTGGGACCTGGTAATAGCCTCCAGAGAAATTACCTGCCTTACCCATATGCAGATTTTATCTATGCCATCATATGTGAAGAGTATGGATTGATAGGAGCGTTTGCTGTGTTAGGGGTTTACCTGGCATTGTTATACAGATGTGTATGTATGGTGACAAAATGTCCAAAGACATTTGGTGCTATTCTCGCAATCGGTTTG
Source organism: Bacteroidia bacterium (assembly GCA_018680275.1). Taxonomy (GTDB): domain Bacteria; phylum Bacteroidota; class Bacteroidia; order Chitinophagales; family Saprospiraceae; genus RFSX01. Next base: position 7,554 of record JAHHJO010000339.1, on the reverse strand, counting down.
TGCCTGAATATCGTTGTGCAGGCTTTCGCCAATATTGCGGTTTCAGTTCATCTTGTCCCAGTAACCGGGTTAACCTTGCCGATTATAAGTATGGGTGGGACATCAGTAATATTTACCTGTATTTCCCTCGGGATTATATTGAGTGTAAGCAGGTATGTGGAAGAGTATAGCACTTATGAAATATTAGAAGAAGAAGCAGCGGTTGCAGAAGTGGAATCGCCTCAGAATATACAAAGCAATAGACCGAAGTATGAAAATTATTATTAGCGGAGGTGGTTCGGGAGGACATGTTTACCCGGCCATTGCTATTGCAAATGCATTAAAGGAAAAAGGTGTAAATGACATCTTGTTCGTTGGTGCAAACGGAAAAATTGAAATGGAGAAAGTACCGGCAGCTGGATATGATATCGTAGGATTGAATATCAGCGGCTTTCACAGGAAGGAAATCCTGAGAAATATACTTTTCCCATTCAAATTATTAGGGAGTCTTATGAAGGCTCGAAAGATCATTGACAAGTTTAGTCCGGATGTTGTTGTTGGAGTTGGAGGATTTGCCAGTGGGCCAGTTCTCAAAATGGCCCAGTGGAAGAAAATACCAACTCTGATCCAGGAACAGAATTCGTTTCCCGGTGTCACCAATAAATTACTTGCTGCGAATGCAAGCCGAATTTGTGTGGCCTACGATAACATGGAAAAGTTCTTTCAGAAAGAAAAAATCTCTATTACAGGTAATCCTGTAAGAAAGGATTTAGAGAATGTAGATGTTTTGAAGTCTCAAGCATTCTCGCATTTTGACTTAGTTCAAAATAAGAAAACACTATTGATTTTTGGAGGAAGTTTGGGAGCCAGGTCCATTAACAATGCAATCTATCACAGTAGTGATCAGATAGCTGGATTGGAAGATGTTCAGATCATTTGGCAAGTGGGTAAGTTGTACTATGATGAATTTAAGAATAGCACACTTGCCAATTGTTCACATGTAAAGATCTTACCATTCATTGACCGAATGGACCTGGCTTACAGTGCTGCTGATGTTGTGATTTGCAGGGCAGGGGCACTGACCATTTCAGAACTGAGTATCGTTGGTAAACCAGCGATCTTTATTCCATCTCCAAATGTGGCCGAAGATCATCAGACAAAGAATGCCATGGCACTTACCGAGAATAATGCGGCGGTCCTGGTTGATGATGAAAAGGCACAGGAGTTGATTTTTGAAACGATGACTAAACTAATGGATGATCGAGATGCTCAGAAAAGTCTGAGTGAGAATCTTAGGGCAATAGGGAAACCGGATGCCCGGGAGAAAATAGCAGATGAAATAATTAAACTGGCCAAAAAATGAATTTAACCAGGCTCAGAAAAATATATTTTTTGGGTATTGGTGGCATAGGAATGAGTGCCATCGCCAGGTACTTTTTGAAACAAGGCGTGGAAATTCATGGTTACGACCTGGCCAATACAGAGCTTACCAAAAAGTTGGAAGCTGAAGGCATGCATATTCATTATGATATTGATGTAGAAAAGATTCCGAAAGGCATTGAACTGGTGATTTATACACCAGCGATACCGGAAGATCATGCAGAGAAGATATGGTTTATCAGGAATGATTATGAACTGAAAAAAAGAGCTGAAGTTTTAGGCCTGCTCAGCCGGAATATGCGCACTATTGCGATTGCCGGCACACACGGGAAGACCACGACCAGCTGTTTGACAGCCCATGTTTTGAAATATTGCGGAATTGATATTACTGCATTTCTCGGCGGCATCATGTCAGGCTATGATTCTAATTTCCTGTTGGGAGATTCAGATATCCTGATCGCTGAAGCTGATGAGTATGACAGATCATTTCTTCATTTGTATCCTGAGTGCCTTGCAATTATGTCGATGGATGCAGATCATCTCGATATCTATGAAAATGTCGAAGTGATGTACAGGAATTATGAAGAATTGACACTAAATGTCAGGGATGGAGGTGTGATCATACTGGGTTCTGAAGTAGAAGAATACTTTAGTGATTCCTGGAGAGCCCGGCTTGAGAAAAGGAATATTTCAGTCAGGAAACTTGGGGTTGATTTCAAGTATGACAGGATTGAAATTGAACAGGGGTGTTATCGTTTTGACTTTGTTTCCGGGCAGTCCGGGATTGAAAGTATAAAATCAGGAATGGCAGGAATACATAATATTATGAATTGTTCTGTCGCACTTGAAATTGGAAGCCTGTATGATCTGAATCATGATTGTCGCAAGGAGGCGATAGAGACATTTAGGGGTATTCGAAGAAGATTTGAAACGGTTTTCAAGGGAGATAAGGTGTTGATTGATGATTATGCGCACCATCCCGAAGAATTGAAACATGCGATAGAGACTGTTAACAATCTCTATCGGGGAAAAAGAATCCTAGGAATTTTTCAACCTCATTTATTTACGAGGACGAAAGATTTTTATGAAGAGTTCTCGCGTGCCCTTGAAGGACTGGAAGAGGTGTGGTTGTTGCCGGTTTATCCAGCAAGGGAAGAGCCGATAAGCGGGATAACGAGTGAACTGATATGGAACCTGATTCGCAAGAAGAAGAAAAAGATGGTGAGTAGCATGTCAATGGTAAGTGAACTGGAGAAAAGGGATGATATTGAAGTTGTCATTACCCTTGGGGCGTCAGATTTGGATAAACACCATAATAAATTAATAGAAGTATTAAAAAAGTAAAATGTGAAGAGAAAAGGAAAGCGCATAATGGAACAGTTGAATATAGTAAAAGCTGTGTTCGCAATGTTATTGCTGGCTTTCCTGGCTTATGCAACAATAGAGCGACTGGACAGTGTGGTAGATGAAGTAAGCATTATCATAAACTCTCGGGAGGACAACAAAAAACTGATAAGTGAGGATGAGATCAGGATGATGTTGAAAAAGAAGATTGGTTATGATATTACGATTGCCAATAACGGGCAGCTTGATCTGATGGCACTTGAGAAATACCTTCAGCAAGACAACCGGATAAAGAAGGCTGATATTTATCTGGATAAGAAGAACAGAGTGAAAATAGTGATCAGCCAAAAAGAACCAATTGTCAGGATAGAAGATTCTGCAGAAGGAGACTTTTACCTTGACTTTGAAGGAACACGGATTCCACTGGTGAAAGACCAGATTGTAAGAGTGCCGATAGTAACCGGGCACGTTAACAAATACCAACCCAACTACAAGGATGATAAGGAACACAATCTCAATATGGTATTGAGAATGGCTCAGAAGGTCAGTGAAGATGATTTTTTATCAGCACTTGTAGAGCAGATCCATATTGATGAAAGCGATGAAATAGTTCTGATCCCAAAAATGGGGAGAACGAAGATACTTTTTGGCCAGATTGATGACCTGGATGAGAAAGTATATAAACTGAAAACATATTACCGAAAGGGAATAAAACATATAGGTATTGACAAATTTGACGAGTTGAATATAAAATACGAAGGACAGATCCTTGGTGTGACCAATACTTAACTCGATTTGTAATAAAATTAAAAAACAGTCGTATGAATACGCAAGCAATTAAAGAAGGACGCATAGCCATTGCTCTTGATATTGGCACTACAAAGGTATGTGCCATAGCGGGCCGTAAAAATGAATACGGAAAAATTGAGATTGTAGGTGTAGGAACTGTAAAGTCAGAAGGTGTTTCCCGTGGTGTCGTTTCCAATATTGACAAAACGGTAAAGGCCATAAATGAAGCGATTCAGATTGCGCAGAAAAACGCCAAAACAAAGTTTGGTCGTGTTCACGTGGGTATCGCAGGCCAGCATATCAAATCTATTCATCATCATGGATTGCTTGTCAGGCATGAACCTGAATCCGAAATTAATGAAGCAGATGTCAGTAAGTTGATTAGCGATATGCATAAACTGGTACTTCCACCCGGAGATAAGATACTGCATGTGTTTCCACAGGAATTTACTGTCGATGACGAATCGAATATTGTAGATCCAATAGGGATGTCAGGCGTCAGACTTGAAGCAAACTTTCATATTATCACAGGTCAGATATCAGCATCGAGAAATATTATGCGATGTGTTGAAAAGGTAGGCCTGGATGTGGCTGATATTACACTGGAACCTATTGCTTCCTCAAAAGCTGTGCTTACACCACCGGAAAAAGAAGCAGGTGTTGCTTTGGTAGATATTGGAGGTGGTACGACAGATATCACAATTTTCAAGGATTCTATTATCAGGCATACTTCAGTCATACCCTTTGGTGGCAATGTGATTACCAATGATATAAGAGAAGGATGTACAGTGATGAAGGATCAGGCAGAAAAACTAAAGGTAAAATTCGGATCTGCACTGGCGGATGCGGTATATGATAACAGGATAATTACGATACCGGGATTCAGAGGAAAGGACTTCAAGGAAATTTCTGAGAAGAACCTGGCCAAAATTATACAGGCCAGGCTGGAGGAAATATTTGATTATGTCCTTTGGGAAATCAAAAGGTCAGGTTATGAAGGGAAATTAATTGCAGGCATTGTATTGACTGGTGGAGGATCCCTTTTGAAAAATATTGAATTGTTATCGGAGTATCATACCGGTATGAGTACCAGGATTGGTCAGCCGATTGAGCATCTTGCTCATGGCTATTCAAGTATGATAGCCAGCCCGATTTATTCTACCGGTGTAGGATTATTGAGTATTGCAATAGATAATCTTGATTTCACGCAGGACCATATTGCTGACTCGGAAGAAGATGAATCTTCTGATGATGGTAATCCGGCAAACAGGTGGTATCACAAGATATTTACATATACAAAGGATTTTTTTGAAGCCCCAGCTGACTCAGAATTCTAAAATATTTAACCATTAAAAACTCAATGTTATGTTATTTGAAGAACGACATAATTCGATAATAAAAGTTATTGGCGTCGGCGGCGGCGGAAGCAATGCTGTGGCTTATATGTATAACCAGGGTATTGTGGGTGTAGACTTTGCCATATGCAATACTGATATCCAGGCGCTGGAGAATAATCCTGTGCCGATTAAAGTTCAACTGGGGCCAAGCCTTACCGAAGGTATGGGTGCCGGTTCTGTTCCTGAAGTAGGCAAACAGTCCTGTATTGAATCTATTGATGAGGTCAGACGGTTTCTTGAAAACGATACCAAGATGCTCTTTATAACTGCCGGAATGGGCGGAGGTACCGGTACAGGTGCTGCACCTATTATTGCCAAGGCAGCCAAAGAGATGGGAATTCTCACAGTAGCTATTGTTACACTTCCATTCACCTTTGAAGGTATTCGTAGAAAAACACAGGCAGTGGAAGGACTTGAATCTTTGAAGAAGAATGTGGATTCCATACTTGTTATTTCCAATGACAGGGTCCGACATCTTTATGGTAACCTGAGCCTTACAAATGCCTTTTCAAAAGCTGACAATATCCTGACTACTGCAGCAAAAGGGATCGCAGAGATCATAACCATACCTGGATATATCAATGTGGATTTCAAGGATGTCAGTACCGTCATGAAGGAAAGTGGTGTATCAATCATGGGATACGGGGAAGCCGAAGGAGAAGAAAGAGCCAAAGAAGCTGTAGAGTTTGCATTGAACTCACCATTGCTGGAAGATAACGATATCCGCGGTGCACAGCATATTCTCCTGAATATCTCATCTGGTGACAGGGAGATTACCATGGATGAGATAGGTGAAATTACCGAATATATACAGGAAGAAGCAGGATATGGGACGCATATGATATGGGGTAATTGTACTGATGATTCCCTTGGAGAAAAATTGAGTGTCACTATTATAGCTACTGGGTTCACTGAAGGGAAAAAGCAGATGGATGAGCAAAAAGTAGAAACCATAAAAGTACACCTGGACGAGGTGCTTGAAGTTGAAGATGATGTACCGGTTATGAAGGATTTCGAAGAACCATCAATAAAAACTGTTGTGGAATTCGATGATCCCATGCCTGAATACAAAAATGTACATGAATACAAATCAGAGGAACCATTTGTAAAATCAAAAACAGAAAAATTTGAAGAAAGAAAAATACAATTAACTGACAAAGCAACAAAACGTAAAGATAACTTGAGAAGTACGAGTTCAAAACCGCTCGACAGCCCGAAAGTTATAGCTGAGATGGAAGAAGTACCTGCTTACCTGAGAAGAAAAGTGATGTTAGATGATGTGAAACATAGCAGTGATAATGGAACATCTAAACTCAGCATTAACATTGATGATGTTGAGGGTCCAACGATTGAGAAGAATAATTCATTCTTCCATGACAATGTGGACTGACAATTTTGGATTTCGTCTTTTCATAATACGCTTTTCTATATTATGAGATTGGTTTATTGATTGAGTCCCCGCCGGCCTCGGCGGGGTTTTTCAAAAACCTTTCGAGAAGCAGAAAAGCGAGATCACCAACTCTGAAAGAAGTGTTGAAGAAAGTAGTGAAGTAAACTTTTGAATCTGATAGAAGAACCGTGGTCCCCAATGGAGGACCCAGCAACCAAGGATTTCGTCTTTTTATAATACGCTTTTCTTAAATTATGAGATTGGTTTATTGATTGAGTCCCCGCCTCTCCGGCGGGGATATTTTTTTTTAATCATTGATCATTTTGATCGTGGTTTATATTCTCCGTCAAATAAAAGAGCCCAATCTGTAGAGTCTTTGTTTTTATCATTACCCGTGTCTTCCTGCAGTTGGGTCCAGGTCTGGCGTACCGATGATTTTCCAGGTTCCGCTTGCCAGGTAATTCTATTTTGTATTGTCTTTTCGCCTCTTTGAACTGAATTTCCCAAAATCATCTTATCTTCTTTCAACTGCCCTTTTAGATGAAGGGTCAGTCCTGAATTATCAATGTAGTATTGTTCCCACTGACCGGAGAGCTGGTTATATTTATTGAGGCTTGTGCCCCTGTATTTTGATCCAATAGCTTCATATTCTTCAAGGATTCCATGCCCATCCAGAATTGAACTGATTTTACTTTTACCCACAAGGGTATCCGTACCATATTTGTAGACATCCCATTCACCAATCCAAAAGTCAAATTGAGATTTTACATTTTCCTGCGCTGCTAATTGGTTAAAGCCGAGACTTAAGCAAACAACCAGGACTAACCCATTTATTTTTTTCATATTGATGATTTTATACTAAAATAGGCAAGTTCAGACAACATTGTATGTAGGGAACTATTGGCATAAATTATTTCTGATGTACCTGACCCGTTAAAATGATGTACAACAGTTATTCTATGCCATGCATTAATTATCTTTAGAGCATTGATAAATTATACAAATTCAACATATGGTTAATTTACCTCCTGAAAAGTTAGGATCCTTTTACCTGGGTGCAAGATATGACTCCGAAACCAAAGAAATTACTTCAGAATCTGTGAATTACGATGCCCGTGACCTGACAACACATGCTGTATGTGTTGGTATGACAGGTAGTGGTAAAACCGGGCTGTGTATTGGTTTACTTGAAGAAGCAGCTATTGACCAGGTACCAGCGATCATTATCGATCCTAAAGGTGATATGACCAATTTGCTTCTTCAGTTTGATGGTCT
>JAHHJO010000140.1:0-4871 GCA_018680275.1 Bacteroidia bacterium | reverse complement strand
GTAGTCATACCGTTTTTCAAGAAATTCCGGTATGGTAAATATTTTACTCTTCAGATAGAATGGTAAAAAGAATATCGCAAAAATAATAAGGACGATAACAGCCATCCATTCATAGCTGAATACAGAGAAACCATCATTGTAGCCGGCACCAGTCAATCCGACAAGGCTATTGCTCGACATATTCGATGCGAAAAGTGAAAATCCTATAATCGGCCATGTAAGCGACCTGCCTGCAAGGAAGTAGTCTTCAGCGTCTTTATGTTTACTTCCGAAGTAAAGACCAAGAAGGATTACAAAAATCAAATAGAAAATTACAATGACAACATCGGTGGTAGCTAATTCAAAACGCATATAAGGACACAGTATTTAGGCTCTTAAATTACAAAAATGAATGAGAAATTTATCCTTGAAGTGTTGTATTGATTTCTTTCCTGACAGCAGAGAGATCTGTTGCTATGCGTTCATATTCATTCTCAAGGAACTCTATAGTTTCTTTTTCAGTTCCCAATAGTTTATCAAAGTTATAGAAGTTGTCATCAATTCTTTCTTTAATCCGGTGTGTATAATTGAAGAGTTTTTCCGTGATTTCTGTATCAATTTTCTCCCGTCCTTTAATGACTTCCTCTTCGTAGCCTTTTATGATTTTATTCCTGTTCAACCCAATGGTGACACCTGCAAATATCAATCCCAGGGCAGTAAGTATTCCCCCGGTAATATCGACAACCATGGTATTGGTAATGGTAGTCAGGATGATTCCAACAATAGCGATACCGCCACCGGTTGCAAGATTAGGGCCTATTTTTTCTCCACCACCCAATAATTCATTTTCATAAAAATTTTCTGATCTTTTCAGAAATCCTTCAAAGGCTTTCTGAAGATCTCTCAGGATGTTAGCTCTTTTTTCAGCTATGGCCGCAAATATTTCATGGTTGTCTTTCAATATAGTTTCACTGCTCTTGATTTTAACATCAATAACCTTGGCCATATCCTGGATGCTATCAGCAATATCAATGACACCGTCCTGTAGTTTGTCCTTAAAGGTCTTGTTAAGATCGTTTTCAAGTTCGGCCGTCAATGTTTCCAACCACTCTTTTGGAGAATCAGCACCTCCAAAAGTAGATTGAAATGTTCTTTTAATCATAGGCAAGAATCCAATCCCACCAAGCAGGTCCTTTTTCTTACTACCGGTAATTCTGTCATATCCGGCCAACAGATTCTCAACAAGTACCCTGACTTGTCGTTGAGTCCTTTCTTCCTGCCTGTCGAGTGTTTCTTTTATATCATTTCGAAATCGCAGATCAGACTCCCATTGTTCTTTACGCAGAATGACCCCTTTATAAATTCTGTCATTAATATTCTGTGCTGTATCACTAAGGTTGACGAGTTTAAGGAATGGGGCTCTTCCACCTGTGATATTTTCTTTGATAAATGATCTGACTTTAATGAATCCACTCAGTTCTTTTTCGCCTTGCTGCTCCTGCAATGCAGATACAGGGAATACTTTTGGATCTGTAATGCCTTTTCTCATCGCTTGTTCCCTGACACCATTGATATTTGTTTCAAGGTCTGCCGCATTAATAAGGTCTTTTTGTTGCAGGATAAAAATGACCTTCTTTTTCCATTCATCTTTGATGTAATCGAAAAATTCCCATGAAGATTGCCTGTAAGGGTTCTTTGCTTCAAAAACAAAAACAATTAAGTCAGAAGACGGGATAAACTTTTCCGTAATTTCCTGGTGGTGGTCAATAATGGTGTTCGTGCCGGGTGTGTCAACGATTGCAATTTCTTTCAAAATCTCAACCGGTTGTGTAATTCTTTTAAGGAATGGATTGATATCTGTGATGCTCTGCTTATCACCATAAACCACCTGTTGTATCGTATCTGTCATTGGGGAGGCTGCCACTTTGCAAATCTCCTCTTTGGATTCCAGTAAAGCATTGATGAAACTGCTTTTCCCTGCTTTTACTTCGCCGACAATAACAAACATAAAAGGATCATTTACCCGTTCCAGAATATCTTTAACAGTAGATTCCAGTTCCTTATGACCTATTTTTCTGGTGATCCCCAATAAGGAATCTACTGTCCCATTAAGATTGTGTTTATATTTCCCAGCGCCCTTTTGAAGCAGATTACTATTCATAATATCTCATTAAACATTCAGTTTTGAATCTCTCAACCATTGAATTGTTTCGGGGCCCAGGTTAAATAATAAATCCAAAATACTCAGATTTTGGACAAAGCCAAACTTGAAACCGAATACCTGTTCATATTCAGGGGTTGTAATTTGAAGGTCACAATTTTTAGCCCTCAGGTCAAATCCATCAAATTGATCATTTGGAATAAATTCCTGGCTGTAGGAAAATTCTGAAATTAAGCCTAATTCGTTGAAATACAGCAGGATATGGTGATTTAGTTCATGCAGATATTGGTATTCAGAATTGATTATTGTACAAATACTTTCAAAATAGAAGTCATAATAAGGGGATGTCCCATAGGCAGATCTTATGGATTTGCAATGATTTGACATCCAGTTTTCGGCATATGAAATCCTGACATTTTTCATAAGTTGCTTTGTCCTGCCTTTTAATAGTGGTACAGACAGGTGCAAGGGGCCATTGGCTGCAAGTATACTGCATCGGTTCCTTATACTTCTCTTTTGATAATTTTCATTAAGTTCAATATTTGTATCAAGCATATTCATCACCACGAAATGTGATGCTGGCGGAAAATAACTACTGGGTAAAATGGCTTTATTTGTATTCAAGGATTATTCGACAAGTACTTAATGAAATATCTCGGCAAATATCTGAAAAGCCTTTGTGACTTTACATTATCAACACGAATTCCTTCGTGGAAGCCAGATGTTATTATTGTAATTCCTGTCTATGACGAAGATGATAGTTTCAAACAGGTCTTGAACCACCTGTTGAATCAAACCGGTGAGTTGAGGTCTACACAAGTTCTTGTTTTATTCAATTACAGGGATAGCAGTCCTGTAGCATTGAAGTCAAATACAAAGAGCCTGTACCAGGATATCAAGAAAAGCTATGAGTCCATCCAGCATGGTTCGATCAGATTCGAATTTTTTATCCAGGAGTTGTCCGGAAAAAAGGCTGGGGTAGGACTGGCCCGGAAAATGCTGATGGATTTGGCTTTCAGAATATTTCATAACAACCAGAAAAATGGCATTATTGTTAACCTGGATGCCGATACAATAGTCCAGGAAAATTATCTGGATGCGATTTCAGCTTATTTTGACATGAACCCATTGATGGAAGCAGGCTCCATTGCATTTGCGCATCCTGTTGAAGGCCTTCATTCTGATCCTGACCAGATGGCTGCAGCCCAATATGAACTTCATCTGAGATTCTTCATCAATATGCAAAGGCTGATTCATTTGCCATATGCGTATCAAACCATTGGTTCTGCCATGGCCGTCAGAGCGTGGAGTTATGCCAAAGAAGGTGGAATGAATAAACGACAGGCTGGTGAAGACTTTTATTTCCTTCACAAGTTCAGTAAAAACAATACGCTTGGAGAAATAAATACCACAGGTGTATTTCCTTCAACACGAAAGTCCACGCGCGTGCCATTTGGAACAGGAAAGGCTATCATCGATCTTACTGCCGGCAATACCATCCATGCCACTTCATACAATCCCCAGAGTTTTTTGCAATTGCAATCATGGATACAAACAGTCTTTGAGAATTATCACAGAGGCTCTGATAATCTTTTACCTGGGAATCTCATCGTCAGTGATTTCGTGAAGTACAGAAATGAAGAAAACAAGCTGGAAGAAATCAGAACCCACACCACTGGATTTCCTTCCTTTCGGAAGCGATTCTTTCAGTGGTTTGATGCCTTTATGTTGATGAAATATCTGCATTTCCTGAGGGATAAATCTTTTCATGATTTAACTATTACAGCCTGTGTCCAATATTTATTTGACAAGCTGGAACTGAAGTTTAAAGACGAAATTTCTTATCTCCTTGACCAACTGCGGCAACACGATCTAAAAAACGAATATCATGGAATCAGAACGCACTAATATTTCATTCCTTGACCCAGCAGATTTTGAAGAAGCCCTGGAGATTTTCTTAGCGCCCGGAGCACTGGATTATATCCAACCCTTAAGATTCCTGGACAGAGCGGGTCATCTGAATAGGCTATATGAAAAACATGATGAAATGATTTCTGGGACCAATTACCATTTGTCATGTCGCTTAAAAGAAAACAAGCAACTTGTTGCACTCCTGAATCTCAGTGGAATGGGAGGATCAGGCCGAAAATTCATCGGTTATATTATCCGAAAAGATGACTGGGGAAAAGGATTTGCTTCCGAATTAACAGAATGGATCATCAACTTTGCCCGTGAAAAAACCAACTTTATAGAATTGCATGCCATCGTCGAAGGAAATAACGCTATCTCAAAACATATCCTTAAGAAAAACGGCTTTGAAAAAATCGAGGTGAAGGTGGAAGAGGATGGTTGTGTTGTGGAGACTTATGGCTTGAAGTTGTAAGCTGATTCCCGCACTCATCACCCCGCACTCATCACCCCGCAAACCGCATCCCGCACACCGTTCATAGCTCAGTCTATTTATCCCGATACTTGAAAATTAAAACAAATCACTTTTTATTATAGCTCCAAAAGTTCCTTTTTGTCGTATATTTCCAGAGATCAAACAAGGGTTTATATCTTCGGTCAAAACCATTAGTAATCACAATACAATTGATTACAAATGTTTACAAACGTCAGAATGATGGATATGAGGATGTAAGGCTCAATTTTTGTGCGTGTATAAACAAGTTGTGCTGTAATTGCGATCTGATTATTTGGACACAGCCATAGAAAATAAACGGGATCAAAG
>JAHHJO010000526.1:0-10044 GCA_018680275.1 Bacteroidia bacterium | reverse complement strand
GATCTGACTACTTCGGTATCGGTGGATCGTTCTGGGGAGATAGAGCAGGTGCTTTGGCATATGGTACAACGAAAGGAAGGATTTCGTTTTCTTACAGTAAGAAAATGGGCGGATACAGAAAGTCTGCACATTATCTTGTCTTTGGAGCAGATGCCGGGATCACCCAACGGAGAGTGGATCTTACAAATGCCAGATGGGCATCTCAACATGATGGAAACGGAGGCGTAGATATTAGTTTAGGTGGCGGAGAAGTCAACATTACGGATACAGATTTTTTACATGCTGACCTTTCAGGAGGATTGCTTTGGTTCAGTGTACTCGATGACAAGAACAACTACTATGTTGGTCTGGCATTACATCACCTCAATCAACCAAATGTTTCATTCCTCGGAAACGAAGAAGCATTAACAAGTAGATTAACATTTCATGCAGGGGGAGAATTTGAAATCAACCCTGATATAAGTTTGGTACCTGGATTCATTTATATGTCCCAGGGACAACATATGGAATTCAACTTCGGAACCAGTTTCAGGTTTAATCTTGGATCCAGATCAGACGGACAGTCCTGGCAATTAGGGGGCTGGTACAGAATAGGGAATAAAGTTGAAGGAGGAATTCATTCAGATGCATTCATTATATCTACAAGATTTGATTATGGAAACTATGGAATTGGCTTCAGCTATGACCTCACCGTTTCCAAGTTAAGCCAGGCAGGTACAGCAAATGGGGCATTTGAATTTTCACTCAACTACCTTATCTGCGGACCGGAAAAACGATCTATTTATTGTCCTAGATTCTAAGTACAACAATTAAGAATTTTGTTGTACAATCCTTGCTTAAATGTGATCGTTTAAGCAAGGATTTTTTCTTAACTAAAAAAATCTAAACGATAAAATATGTTTGGAAATACTAAAAAATCAGGCTCAGAAAATATGCAATCATCTACTACAGGAATCAATACATTGGTCTCGGGAACAACGGTTGAAGGTACAATTACTGCTCAGAATGACATCAGAATTGATGGGGTCGTGGATGGTATTCTTAATTGCAAAGGAAAACTCATCATCGGCCAGGAAGGTAGGGTCGAAGGACAGGCTACATGCCAAAATGCTGTTATCGAAGGGAACTTCCAGGGATCACTCACGGTACAGGACGTACTTGATGTCAGGGAAAATGCCAATGTGGTTGGAGATATCAAGACCGGAAAACTTAATATCCAGCAGGGAGCGATATTTAATGGCAATTGTGATATGGGTAAAAAAATAAAGTCAATTCAAGCTGAACCAGCGAAGGAAGCAAATGCCTCAGCATCCTAGCACTGATGTCTTCAGACAATAAAAGACAGGAAAGAATAAAAGTCTACGCCCGGTATTCGGGAATGGCATTTCAGATTTTTGGTTTGCTGCTAGTTGCAATGCTTATCGGTAAGCAGATAGACTTATGGATGGGTAATGAAAAGTATTATTTTGCTGCAGGATTAAGTGTTGTTGTTCTCATTGCCTGGTTCTATAAATTAATCATCGAATTGGGAAAAAAAGAATAATGTGAATAATTCTGTATTCTTCAAATACCTCGTAATAACATCAGGCGTCAGTATTTTGCTGGTTCTCCTGAGTAATCTGGTTTTTGGGATTAATCAATATTATGACTTCTCAGCAGGATCACTTTTATTCTTTGCATTATTATCCTTTTTTATATATGCCATGGCAAGGAAAGGTGTTGATTCAAGAGCCGGCGAATTCTTCCTTTACATTATAGTCGTCAATGTTTTCATAAAATTGATAGCATCATTTGCCATCATTTTCATTTATGCTAAAACAGCACAGCCACAAGACAAGTTTTTCGTCATTCCATTTCTAATCATTTACCTGGCATTTACAGTATTTGAGACATGGTTTCTGAGTAAGATGGCCAAGGATTCAAAGTAGTAAGAAGTACCGAGTACCTGGTATTAAGTGCTCAGTACTTGAGAGTGTTTCTTATCATCTTGTTCCAAACTTTCGTTTCTACGGTGCGCTTTATATCGCCCTTTACCAAACCTGGTCCCGTTGAATTCAGTTGTCTTGCGAAGCCTGCTTTGTACTTCTTCCGGAAGTTGGTTGAATTCTTTGCATTTCTCAGAACAGGTGGCTTCGTATTTAGCCTTGCATGATGGGCATTGGATGAATAGGATATGGCACGCATCATTGGCGCAGTTGGTATGATCATCACAAGGTGCGCCGCATTGATGGCATTGAGCAATTACATCGTCACTTATTTTTTCACCCAGGCGCTCGTCGAAGACAAAATTCTTGCCGATGAATTTGTTTTCAAGATTCTTCTTTTCTGCCTGTCGTGCATATTCGATGATGCCACCATCAAGCTGATATACATTTTCAAAACCGACATGCTTGAAATAGGCACTGGCCTTTTCACAGCGTATACCACCAGTACAATACATGAGAAGGTTTTTATCTTTTTTATCGGCAAGCAGATCTTTTATAATAGGCAGAGACTCACGAAACGTTTCTACATCAGGCAGGACCGCATTTCTAAAATGACCTACTTCACTTTCATAATGATTTCTCATATCAATGATGATTGTATCGGGATCATCAGCCAAGGCATTAAATTTTTCAGCATTGACATGAACGCCTTTTTTTGTTACATCGAAACCATCATCATTTAACCCGTCAGCAACGATTTTATGACGAAGTTTAATCGTGAGTTTATAGAAGGAAAATGCGTGATCATCGACAGCTATGTTAAGCCTGATGCCCCTGAAGAATGTAATCGAGTTCATAGCTTCAACGAAAGCATCCCAGTTTTCCTCAAGCACGGAAATCTGAGCATTAATTCCTTCGATGGAAACATATACACGCCCAAAGACTTCCAATTCATTCATAAGAATGTAAAAGTGATCCCTGAAAACACGGGGATTCCCTATATGAGCATATTTATAAAACGACAGTGTAATACGCGGTCGCGTATCATGTTGAGCCTGCGCTTTGAGCAGTTCCTTATTGACCTTATTATATAGTCTCATCGCTTTTGCATTAAACGTGAGTGAAAAAATGCAAAACTAAGATAAATTGATCAAAGTGGTTTTAAAAAATGTCGCAACAGGTTTCTTCTGCCAGGTTCAACAAATCAAGGTCATAGATGTTTCCTCCTCCGAATTCCTGTATAAAATACCTGTCACCCTGAGGACAGACATGACAAGCTTCACAAACAGCATCGTGAAAACTAATCTCCAGGCGAATTTTTTCCAGGAATATGTTCTTGCTCTCCAGCCAGGCTTTCATTTTTATTTCCCGATCTGATCTTGTATCTGTTTCAGGGACGGCATCAGAAAAGGAATCAGTCTGACATTGTCTTATGTCAAAGCTGTAACAAGTGGAATCTATGAGTTGGGGACAATCCTTATTACATGAGAAGGATAGCAAGAGGGTGAAAATGATAACAACAACTTTCATTATCGGATGAATTTAATATAACAGACATCAAAAACCAGGGGAATGTTGGTCAAAGGCCTAATTTTCGAGTAGAAGGTTCAACACATCAATTGCTGCTTTGGATATAACTGTCCCTGGACCAAAGACTGCTGCTACGCCACAATCAAATAAAAACTGGTAATCCTTTGGCGGGATAACTCCACCTACAACAACCATGATATCTTCCCTTTCTTTCTCTCTTAAGATTTTAACAAGCTCGGGAACAAGTGTTTTATGACCGGCAGCCAATGACGATATACCAAGGATGTGTACATCATTTTCTATAGCATCCTTTACGGCTTCTGAAGGGGTCTGGAATAAAGGTCCTACGTCTACATCAAAACCGAGATCAGCAAAACTTGTGGCTATAACTTTAGCTCCACGGTCATGACCGTCCTGACCCAATTTGGCAACAAGTATTCTTGGGCGCCGACCAAAGTTCTCGTAGAATTTGTCAGCCTTTTTCCTGGCTTCTGCAAAATAGCTGTCCATTTGTATTGCTTTTGAATATACACCTGTGATGAGTTTGCCTTCAGCCTTATAGCGGCCAAATACTTTTTCGAGAGCCATTGATATTTCTCCCAATGAAGCACGACATCTTGCAGCAACAACTGCTTCTTCAAGAATATTGATGTTTTTGTTATTTGCAGCTTTTGTCAATGTATCAAGTGCCGTTTTGACTTTTTCTTCATTTCTATTGGCCCGGATTAATTCTAGCCTGTTAATTTGTTCTTTACGAACTTTTCGATTATCTACTTCAAGAATTTCCAGTGAATCATCTAGGCCCTTTTCAAATAGATTAACACCAATAATTTTTTCTTCCCCGGAATCTATCCTTGCCTGTTTGGATGCAGCTGCCTGCTCAATACGCATTTTAGGAATTCCAGCTTCAAGAGCCTTTGCCATACCTCCGTACTTATCAATTTCGGCAAGGTGTATTTTCGCTTTTTGATAAATGTCTTCTGTCAGGGATTCAATAAACGTACTTCCTCCAAACAGGTCGATCACTTGTGTAATTCCTGAAGTTGATTGTAAATATTTTTGTGTTTCCCTCGCAATCTTTGCAGAATAATCCGTTGGTAATGCAATGGCCTCATCAAGTGAATTTGTATGCAAAGATTGGGTGCCACCGATTGTTGCGGCCATGGCTTCAATGGTTGTCCGGGCCACATTATTATATGGATCCTGTGCAGTCAGGCTGTAACCGGATGTCTGGCAATGTGTTCTCAATGCCATTGTTTTCGGATTTTGAGGATTAAACTGCTTTACAATCTCGGCCCATAATTTTCTCCCTGCACGCATCTTGGCGACTTCAGTGTAGAATTGCATTCCTATACCCCAGAAAAATGAAAAACGACTAACAAACCGATCGATATCCAGTCCGGCATCGAGTCCGGCTTTAATATATTCAAGGCCATCTGCTATGGTATATGCCAATTCGAGATCCGCAGGAGCCCCGGCTTCGTGCATATGGTACCCTGAAATACTAATGGAATTGAATCGCGGCATATATCTGGCAGTATAGGAGAAAATATCAGATATGATCCGCATAGAAGGCAGTGGCGGATAGATATATGTATTCCTGACCATGAATTCTTTGAGGATATCATTCTGAATCGTTCCTTTGAGTTGATCAGGGGAGACGCCTTGTTCTTCAGCGGCGACTATATAAAATGCCATAATCGGAATAACTGCTCCGTTCATCGTCATGGACACAGACATTTGATCCAGGGGAATCTGATCAAACAAAATCTTCATATCCTCTACACTGTCGATTGCTACACCTGCCATACCGACATCACCTTTTACTCGGGGATTATCAGAATCATATCCCCGGTGGGTTGGCAGATCAAAAGCAACAGACAAACCTTTTTGTCCTCCAGCCAGGTTTCTCCTGTAAAAAGCATTGCTTTCTTCTGCAGTACTAAAACCGGCATACTGCCTGATGGTCCATGGTCTTCCCACATACATGGACGCATAAGGACCTCTTGTGAAAGGAGGTAGTCCCG
Source organism: Bacteroidia bacterium (assembly GCA_018680275.1). Classification (GTDB taxonomy): domain Bacteria; phylum Bacteroidota; class Bacteroidia; order Chitinophagales; family Saprospiraceae; genus RFSX01. The sequence continues at coordinate 4,562 of JAHHJO010000526.1, read as the reverse complement.
AAAAGCCTGGTTTTTTCTTGTTTTTCATTGTCATAAAGATAGAGGAACAATTTATGGCATTAGAGCTTGGCTTTCAAGTAGGTTCCCGTATGAGATCTTTTAACCTTTACAAGGTCCTCAGGGCGACCTTCAAACAACAATTCTCCACCGCCTTTTCCACCATCTGGTCCCAGGTCAATGATCCAGTCTGCTGACTTGATGACTTCCATGTTATGTTCCACGATAACTACGGTATGTCCTATCTCAACCAGGGCATTAAGGGCATCCATGAGTTTGTTGATATCATGGAAATGAAGACCGGTCGTGGGTTCGTCAAAAATAAAAAAGATGTGATCGCTACTATTTTCCTTGGCCAGGTAAAACGCCAGTTTGACCCGTTGGGCTTCTCCTCCCGATAATGAGTTGGAACTTTGGCCAAGTTTGACATAACCGAGTCCTACGTCATCCAGGGGCTTGAGTTTGTTTAAAATATCGCGCCGGTCTTTGAAAAACTCAATGGCTTCTTCGACACTCAGGTTTAAAACATCAAAGATGTTCTTTCCTTTATATTCTACTTCCAAAACTTCCTGTTTGAATCTCCTGCCCTGGCAATCTTCACAAGTGAGTTTCACATCAGCCAGGAATTGCATTTCTACAGTCGTTTCACCTTCACCTTTACAATTTTCGCACCTTCCTCCTTCCACGTTAAATGAAAAATGTTTGGTTTGGAAGCCTTTAATTTTCGATGCCTGCTGAGAAGCAAAAAGAGATCTTATTGAATCATAAGCTTTGACATAAGTAGCGGGGTTGGATCGGCTTGACTTTCCAATTGGGCTCTGGTTGATCATTTCCACTTTTGAAATCATATTGAGATCACCACCCAGGCTTTTATAAGTGCCTGGAGCCTGGGAAATAATTTCACCCAGGTGTTTTTTAAGTGCCGGGTAAAGTATTTGCTTAACAAGGGTTGTTTTTCCCGAACCTGAAACGCCGGTCACAACCGATAATGCATTAACGGGGAATGAAGCATTTATATCCTTAAGGTTGTTTTGAGCAGCGCCTTTTAACCATACCTTGTTAACTATTTTTCTTCTGGCAGCTGGCACGGGTATCGACTTGACATTGGTCAGGTATTCAGAAGTAAGGCTTATAGTCTTCTTCTTTTTAAATTCTTTAAGAGAACCATTGTACATGAGTTCTCCTCCGTTTATTCCGGCTTTAGGGCCTATATCAATGATATGATCCGCTTGTTCAATGACTTCCTCTTCATGTTCCACTACAATGACTGTGTTTTTGAGTGATTTCAGATTTTTCAAAACTTTGACGAGGTTGCCCGTGTCTTTCGGATGGAGCCCGATACTGGGCTCATCAAGTATATAAAGAGAATTAGTCAGGTTACTGCTGAGTGTTCGTGTAAGGTTTATCCTTTGTGTTTCACCACCACTCAGTGTTGAAGAGATTCTGTCAAGTTTAAGATAGGATAATCCTACATCGACCATTGTCTGCAGTCTCGTTCTTATTTCAAGAAGGATTCTTTTTGCAATAGTCAGGTCATGTTTATTGAGTTTGATTGCTGTGAAAAATGATAACAGTTCATCAATTGGAAGGTCAATGAGGTCCTGGATTGTTTTATCATTTATCTTGACATACCTTGCTTCTTCTCTAAGACGACCACCCGAACAATCATGACATGTCGTTCTGCCTCGATATCGTGCCATCATAACCCGGTTCTGTATCTTGTAGCTTTTTTCTTCCAGTGCCTCAAAGAAGTTGTAGATGCCGTTTATTTGTTCATTGCCATGCCAAAGCAATTCTCTTTCTTTCTTGGTCAGATCTTTATATGGCCTGTGTATCGGAAAGTCAAATAAGTGGGCGCTGTCAATAAACCTTGTTCGCCATTTACCAGACTTTTCTCCTTTCCAGCAAGCTACGGCCTGTTCATATACCGAGAGGCTTTGATTCGGGATTACTTTATAAGGATCAACACCAATGATGCGCCCATAACCTTCACAGGTCTTACAAGCACCATACGGATTGTTGTAATTAAAGAGTTGATGTGATGGTTCAAGGAATAGAATACCATCGAGTTCGAACCTGTTGTTAAAATATCTTTTCTTTTTTTCATCCGGGTTTTCAATCATAAGATCACCACCTCCTTCATAGAATGAGGTTTGTACAGAATCAGCAATTCTGTTAATATTCTCAGGATCATCATTGACAACAAACCGATCAACAAGAACCATAATTTCATTGGCTTTCAAATCCTTGGTATGTTTATTCAACCACTGGGGATTCTGTTCGAGGACATCTTCAATAAATGCCAGTTTTGATCCCTTTCTGATTCGCGTAAATCCTTTTTGAAGAAGCAGGTCCAATTCTTTTTTTATGGTACGGTCTGCAAAATGAAAATGTAAAGGAAAGAACAATTGAATTCTTGTCCCTTCTTTCAGTGAGGAAATATGATCCACAACATCTGATACCTGGTGTTTCTTGACAGGTTTACCCGAGACTGGACTATAAGTTTTACCTATTCGTGCAAATAAAAGACGGAGGTAATCATATATCTCTGTCATAGAACCAACAGTAGACCTTGCATTTCCGCTTGTTACTTTTTGTTCAATAGCGATAGCCGGGCACAAGCCTTTGATAAAATCAACCTCAGGTTTTTTCATTCGGGAAAGAAATTGCCTGGCATAGGAAGAAAGACTTTCAACATATCGTCTTTGACCTTCGGCATAAAGGGTTTCCATGATTAGAGAGGACTTTCCCGAACCGGAAAGCCCCGTGACCACGATAAGTTTATTTTTAGGAATCTTAAGCTCAATGTTTTTGAGGTTGTTGGAACGTGCTCCTTTTATATGGATGTGGTCCATCGGGGAGAGTTCAATATCCTTTTTTTTACTTCTTGTTGCCTTCTGAGCCATTAAAATTCAAGGTCATTTGAAAAAAATACAAACAGATAAAGTAATAGTATTAATTGCTGAATTAAAAGATATTTACAACAAATTATATGGGAAATAGGCTAAAATTCGTTCGTTAAACAAATGTTAACAAAATTTAAGAAATTAGCATTTCTGGTTTATTACCCTTTAATTTGGATAAGTTTTTAACTCACAAAACAAACATTGCCTATTCGAAACTGTACTTCTACACTAACTAATTTTTCTTAACCGATTTATTAACATACCAAAATTGTTAGTTTATGAATGTGCAGCAGCTCAATGACAAGGAATTAATTGTCCAATACCTGGAAGGCAATCAAAAATGTTTCGAAATTCTTCTCAACAGACACCGTAACAAGATTTACACGTCTATTTATTTGTTTGTAAAAGACAGGGATCTGGCAGAAGATATTTTCCAGGACGTATTTATCAAGATTATCGATACCCTCCGAAAGGGTAAATACAATCATGAAGGCAAATTCCTTCAATGGGCGATGCGTATCTCCTATAATATGTGTGTTGATCATTTCAGACGCGACAAAAGACGTACTAAAGTATCGGCCACTGAAACTTTTGACATATTTGATGTGTTAGAGACTCATGAGGATAACATGGAAACGACCATGATTAAAAGCCAGATGCATAAGAAAGTCAGAAGTCTTGTAGACCGTCTTCCTGAAGAACAAAGAGAAGTCGTTATCCTCAGGCATTATGCCGACATGAGTTTTAAAGAAATCTCGATGTTGACACGCGTAAGTATCAATACCGCTTTAGGAAGAATGCGATACGCCTTAATCAATATGAGAAAAATGGTTAAAGACAAGGAATTGTTGCTCCAATAAGATATATCAAAGCATCTACTGTTTTAGAGACAGGTAGTCGAAAAATGAGAGATTGGGTTTTTAAAAGACTGCCTGTCTTTTTTAATGTCATAATGCTTCAATGCTTCAATGCCTTAATGTATCTATTCCTAAAAGATGGCTGTCCATTCCTAAAAGAGCTTGTCACTTTTGGTTAATGAATACTGATATAAATTGTCATCATTAGTTAAAACGGAGGCATAACTCAGATGTTTTGCTGCATTCACCCGGTTGGCATGAAAATCAAAAGTAATCAACGCATTAACTACCTAACCGATCTGCCTTTCCAACGATACTTATTTACAAAAAGACTCAAGGTGCCTACAATGGAGATATAAAGGATAGTCATGATGCTGGCAGGAAAAAAATATTTCAGGCTCGTATTGGTGTTGAAGAAGTCTGATAGTTCCCTTAGGAATATGTAATCAATGGACATCTTCAACAAAAGATGTGTTATAAAAAGTATGATAGCCAGAGGCCCCAGTATGAAAGTAAGGAACGGATGGAGACATAGTAACAAGGCGTTAAGGTAGACAACGATCATAATCCATGTCATATAACGATTGCCTGATTTCCTGTTCTTGGTGCCCCAGCGAATCCTTTGAGCAATAAATTCCGATATGGAATCAAGTGGAGTGGTTTTTACGATAAGGCTCTTGTTCCTGAAGAACAGAATTTTGTTTTCCGGATTTTGTGCCATGGATTCAATACGGTGAATGTCATCCCCTGAGGCAATTGATAGATCCATAAGCTTCCCTTGTTGTCTTTTGTATACCATATT
>JAHHJO010000568.1:0-2793 GCA_018680275.1 Bacteroidia bacterium | reverse complement strand
CTGCAGAATTCCATATACTGCCTGAGGAAAAAAAATGACCACTTCCTGCATAACTATTTACAATTGTGGTGCCCGGGACAGATTCTGACAGGTGATCAACAAAAGAAACATTGTATGGATCAAAATGCTCGGTTATGTCCATATCATTTTTACCCATAAACCCTCCTTCGGCATGAGCCGGACACATTGAAAACGCACAAAAAGATATAACTACCAACAGAGTGAGCAATGATCGCATCGCAAATTCATTTTTAAAAATCTACCTGAATTCACACCGATCAAAGAACAAGATCATAAACATTGTGAAATCAAATATAATTTTGAAATATTTTCTAGCCAGAAATTCTATTATCCAAAATTATTTGTCCTGGGATGGACCTCGAGTTGTAAGTACAAACATATTAAAAAAAAATCTAATATATAAGTAATGGACTGACAATTTTATAATTATAAAACCCCCTGTTTTGTAATTGTTTATCCGATATTTTTACGGCTTGGAAGTGCAGCGTTTTGTGTTGGGCTGATTTTTTATAATAATATCTCAAATGTTCATATCTTACCCAATTAAAATAATTTCATGACAATTGACCTAAAAGAGTTATTTATTGATAATGAAGCCCTCGATCAAAAATCGGTCATGGCTCTGCTCAAAGCCATAAAAAACAATCATGATGAAAAAACTTTTGACTATATAAAATTCCGGCAATCGGTGAGTGCATTACTGAAACTGGGAATGGATGAAGTGACAAGTTATAAATCTGCATTCGCCACAGCCTCTACGATGGGATTGACCGTAGATTCGCTTGTGAAGTCAGCCAAAAAATACACCTATGTGCTTCAAAATGAAAAAGATTCATTTGCACAGGCATTTCAAAACCAGGTGGATAAAAAGATTGAAGGAAGAAAAAATGAAGTAGAGAAACTGGAAAAGAAAATCCAGGATCACAAAAACAAAATCAAGGAGCTGGAAAGAGAAATAGCTATCTTTCAAAACAGGATAGATACAGTGGATCAGGATGTTGAGGCAGCTAACAATAAAATCAATGAAGCAAGTTCAAATTTCATGGAAGTCTATAAAACGCTACATGAAAGTATTGAAAAAGATATAGATTCAATTAAAACATATTTATAAGATCACTTTATTATGACAGATTCTACAGGAAAAGGTAAAACCTTCTGGGGCAGGCCTGAAGGAACAACAGGCGCATTATTCCTAGTCGGTGTTATTGGACTACTTGGTTGGACCATATTCAAATATGGTGCTGCCCTTATAGGCCTGATACAGACTACGCTTGGTCTCGTTGCAAGTCTTGCCGTCCTCGGTTTGATTATTTATATGGTTCTTGATCCTCGTACAAGAACACTTTTCAGCTATATGTATAAAAGCATCATGAGGAAAATAACAGGAATATTTGTTACGATCGATCCAATTGGTATCCTTAAAAACTATGTTTCTGACCTGGAAGCCAACTTGCGTAAGATGGGCAAACAAATTGGTAACCTCAAAGGCCAAATGCGGAACCTGAAAAATATGGTCAGTAAAAACAATAAGGATATTGAAGATAATCTCGCTATTGCAAGGAAAGCAAAACAACTTGGTAATGATAAGCAAATGGTATTGTCCACTCGAAAGGCGGCCAGGCTAAAAGATACCAATGGAAAGTACGTGGCATTGCATAGCAAACTGACTGTATTATACAGAGTATTAACAAAAATGTATTCCAATTCTGAAATACTACTGGAAGACACCAAGGACCAGGTCCGGGTAAAAGAACAGGAAAGGAAAGCCATTCGTGCTTCTCATTCAGCCATGAAATCAGCTATGAGTATTATCAAAGGTGATCCGGATAAAAGAGCCATGTTTGATCAGGCTATGGAAGGCATTGCAGAAGATGTGGCCAATAAAGTTGGTGAAATGGAAAGGTTTATGGAGCTATCGTCAGATTTCATGAATTCGATCGACCTTCAAAACGGAATATTTGAAGAGAAAGGCATGCAGATGCTTGAACAATATGAAAAGCAGAGCACTTTACTCCTTCTGGGTGGTAAGGAAAAAATTGATGATATCCTTGATCTTAATGTGCCTGAAAAAGATGTTCAATACAGATCGGGAAAAGGCAGTTCTGATTATGAAAACCTGTTTGATTAAAATGCATAACGATTCAACATATTACAAGCCGGTTAATTCCGGCTTTTTTTATAGCTTGATTTTCGCTCTTTTTATTACTGTTGCGACCGCATGTCATCATTCTGATCGACCTGCACAATCCAGCAGGTACCTGACTATAGCAGGAGAAACCATGGGGACCACTTACCATATAAGTATTGATACTTTTTTGGACATAAAAATGGAAATAGACTCCCTACTTATCGATATCAACAAAGCGGTTTCCACCTATGATCCTGCTTCATTAATCAGCAGGATCAACAGTTCTGATGAGGAAAATCTTGTCTTGGCTTCCAACATACATTTTCAGACCAATTTCACAAATGCCCTTGATGTTTATAAGGCCACAAACGGTTTATTTGATCCTACTGTCATGCCCCTCGTCAATTACTGGGGCTTTGGTTACAGGAAAAGACAGGTTTTGGATTATTCAGATCAATCTAAAATAGATAGTATTATGATGCTTGTCGGCATGGATAAGTGGCGGTATTCTGAACAGGAAGCAGGGTTTGAAATCAGGAAACCAACTGGTGCAGAACTCGACTTTTCGGCGATCGCCAAAGGTTATGCCGTGGACTATATCGCTGATTATATTGAAAAAACCGGTATTAAAAACTACATGGTCG
>JAHHJO010000204.1:0-3912 GCA_018680275.1 Bacteroidia bacterium | reverse complement strand
GAATTGAGTGCAAGTGCAAACGACGAAGGAATATGTGGAAGCGAGTGGTTGAAGTGGGAAGTCACGATAGATCTGAATTCAGACTGGACAAGTGATATGTACTTTGGTACCGACTTACCGAGGATAGTAAACGGCGTTGATAATCCATATTATATCGCACCGACTGGTAATGATGAATTGGCAACAATTACTATACCTGCAGGCCTGGCAACAAGTAATGCATGGCACAGAGCGGTATGGAGAGTATATGACGGATGCGGAAATAATGTAAGTACAGTAAGATACTTCCAGGTTACAGACAAGAAGGCACCGACGCCATACTGTCTGAACTTGAGTACAGCAGTAATGAGTACTGACGGTACAGTAGAATTATGGGCGATCGACTTTAATGTTGGAAGTTTTGACAACTGTACTGGTGCAGATAACCTGCTATATACATTTACAGATGTAGCGCCTCCTGGAAGAGATGATACGGAGTATGATTCAAGCAGTGACCTGGAGTGGTACAATGGTACATTCTGGTACTATGATTCAGAAACTGGAGATTACGAGGATCAGGATGACTATGGTGATGAAGTACACAGATGGGAGCCAGGATTGCAAAGTGCAGGGAAAGTATTTACGACTGCAGATGCAGACGCGAGTGGATTTGCACAGATTCCGATATATGTATGGGATGGGAATGGAAACAATGATTTCTGTTTGGTAAATCTGAGGATCATCGACAATATGGGCGTAGGAGAAGGCAGGATTGCAGGTCAGATACTGACAGAAGAAGGAGAAGAAGTAGAAGGAGTGATGACTGAATTGATGAGCGACAGTCCTGAATATCCACAGTATAATATGACAAATACAAATGGTGAGTATGCATTCAATGAGATTCCAATGTCTTCAGACTATACAGTAAGCGGAAGCAAGACAGATGATTATCTCAATGGAGTAAGCACTTTAGACCTGTTATTGATCCAGAGACACATTCTTGGACAGGAGCAGTTGTCAAGTGCATACAAGATGATTGCAGCTGATGTAAATAATGATAAAGATATCAGTGCTGTAGATATGATTGAATTGAGAAAATTGATTCTTGGCGTTTATAGTGAGTTACCTTCAAATGACAGCTGGAAAGTAGTTGATGCTTCAGAGAATCTGACTACAGCGAATCCATGGGCTTACAGTGAATCACTTGGAATAAATGATTTACATTCAGAAATGGCTGGTCAGGATTTCGTTGGTGTTAAGATTGGAGATGTAGATGGCAGTGTAAGAGCTAATTTCAATCAAAATGTATCTGAAAAGAGCAGCAATGTTCTTGAACTGACATATGCTGATGGTGAGGTAAAAGCTGGTGAAGTAGTTGAAGTAGTTATGACAAGCGGTGATGATGCATTATTTGGATTCCAGTTTACAATGGATCTGAATGGTATGGAACTGGTAGAAGTCATAGGAAATAACATCACGGAAGGAAATGTAGCTGTATTTGGAGAGAAAATGACTATGAGTTACAACAGCCTTGATGCATTGAACAAGAATGGAGAGATCTTCACAATGGTTCTTAAAGCAACTGAGAGTGGCCAGGTATCTGATATGATAGGTATCAATTCAGGCATTACAAAAGCAGAAGCATATGTAGGCGAATCACTGGAAGTAGTGGACCTCAATATGAGAAATGCAGATGGAGAGGCAATGTTTGCTCTATATCAGAACCAGCCAAATCCATTTACAGAATATACAGTGATTGGGTACGATCTACCTGAAAACGGAGAAGTAACGATCAGTTTCTATGATGTCACAGGAAGAGTATTGAGTGTGATAGAAAAAGACAGTGAGAAAGGATACAATGAAGTACGAGTGAACAGAAGTGACCTTGGAGCAAACGGAATGATCTATTACAAATTAGAAAGTAAAGAGCACACAGCAACTCAACATATGATGTTGATTGAGTAATCATTTTGGTTTATTATCAATTGAGGCTGGTCAATGGAGATTGGTCAGCCTTTTTTTTAACCTTGATGAGCATAAGAAATAATTATTTGTGATTGAATAATTATATAGGTTTATTATCAATTGAGGCTGTTCATGACAATGAACAGCCTTTTTCTTTTGAAAAAGAACTTTATTATCGATAGTATTGAAAGTTATTTTTTAGATAGCTGAATATTGAAACATATTAAATCTGACCAATCTATGTCACGGTTTTTTATTGAAATATCCTATAAAGGAACTTCTTTTGCTGGTTGGCAAAGACAGGATAACGCAATTACAATTCAAGAGGTCTTTGAAAGCAACTTATCCCGCTTATACAATACTCAAATTTCAATTGTGGGATGTGGGAGAACAGATGCTGGTGTTCATGCAAGCCAGTATTTTTTCCATGTAGACTTGCCTGTAGATAGATTTTCATCCAAAGATCTATCACACAAATTGAATATGATGGTAGGCAGAGATATTGCTGTTCATCGTATTATTCATGTAGATGATGACGCACATGCCAGGTTTGATGCTCAAAGAAGATCTTATGAATATTTTATTTCTTTCAAGAAAGATCCATTTAAAACAGGATTATATTATAACTATGATCAATCAGGAAAGCCCGATTTCACGCTTCTTGGAGAAGCAGCTGACCTTGTAAAGCAACATAGCTCTTTTTATCCCTTTTGTAAAAGTAATTCAGATGTAGAAACATTTGAATGCAAGATTTTTGAATCCAGTTGGGAACTAATAAATGATCATTCATTAAAGTATAATATTGCCGCTAACCGGTTTTTAAGAGGTATGGTGAGACTTATAGTAGGCATGTGTATAAATGTAGCAAATCAAAAGATATCTCTTCAGGAAGTGCAAACCTGCCTCGAAAAGCAACAAAGATTATCAAGACCTTGGTCAGTTCCGGCCGAAGGTTTATTTTTGAGCAGAATCACCTATCCATACATTGATCATATTGAGTAAAATAATCATATATACAGATCAAAAAACCAGTCGATTAAATTATGTATCGACATTTATCTCCCAATCGTTTCAAACAATAGAACTGGATAGTATTTGCGTATCAGATCACCTGGATACTACAAGGAATACTATTGGAATAAACTATAGTTCCTTACCCCTGAATAATTGCTTGAAAATGCCAATAGCTAATTGCCTTGAAGACGGCAGAGATATAAGCTCCTTTGAAGATTTTGGCAGGGAATTGAATTATTCTGATGACTCATTCAATTTTGATATGTTCTCGGCTATATTTTATTTGCTTTCGAGGGCAGAAGAATATCATTCTACCGATCTCGATGAGCATGGAAGATTTAAATCATCAAACAGTATACTTGCAATAAAAAAAATCCTTGGAGAGCCTGTTGTTGATTATTGGCTACTGAGTTTCCTTGAAATTATTAATAGCTATTACAATATTGATTTGAAAGCAGGATATAAATATAGTTTCAATTCGACCCTTGATATAGATCATTTCTTTGCATACAAACATAAATCATTAACAATAGCCTTGGGTTCGTTTATTAGAGACCTCATTAAACTGAAATTTAAAAGTGTAGCTAAGAGGTTTAGCTCAATAGACCCTTTTGATACATTCAATGAAATCTTCGAGTTTCATAAATCAATAGGACTGGAATTAAAGTTGTTTATTCTATGTTCAAGACGTTCAAAATTTGACAAATCACTACCTCCTGAGAATAAGGAATTTATCTACAGGGTTCAACGGTATGCTGACAAGTATTCTGTTGGAATTCATCCGTCTTATAAATCAGGAAGAAATGAAGAACAACTTGGTGTAGAAATAAAACTTCTTGAATCTATGATATCCCGAAATGTAACCGATTCGAGACAACATTACATCTTATTGAATATTCCTGAAACCTACAGAGCTTTGATCAAAGCAGGAATAGAGAATGATTATTCAATGGG
>JAHHJO010000346.1:0-9187 GCA_018680275.1 Bacteroidia bacterium | reverse complement strand
AGCTTGAGCGGAGTTAATCATTATAGATACTGTACATACGCTTCCTGCACAACCATCAATAGTAAGATTATAAGTTTGACCTATATCCAATCCTGAAGCGGTAAGCGTAATCGGTTGATCAGAGCAGTTGGCATCTCCAGCAACGCAATTTCCTCCTGCATCAGGACAACCTTCCCAAAGAGCTACCTGGATTCCTGTTTGACCTCCAGGTACGGTATCGCACAGGGGCAGACCTGTTATATCGTCCAATAAAGGACTTATCGTCACTTCAATGTCTGTTGATCCTGTAACAAATGAAATCCAGCCAGGATTGTTGAATACTCCACCACCACATAAATCTCCACCAGGCGGATTGGCATTAGCAGGATCTGGATTGGTGAATTGAGAATCATCAAAATCTTGAAGATCGCAAACTGGAAGTTCCTGTGCAACTTCACAATCGAGGATTATTTCATTATTCTGTGCATAGGAGTTAAAATGAGCACAAAATATTACTAATAGTGTAAGTATAAGGTTCCGTATCATAAGCTTTTAATCGGTCAATTTTAATCAAACTCGCTAAACAAAAAAGCGTATAATCCAGTGGTCCAGTCTCAACGAAGAAGGGTGATATCTTCTACAATTATTGTTTCTGAATTGTCTAGTAGCAACAATTTTGCCATAAAGACATAGACACCACTCACGAGGTTTTCACCCTTGTAAGTGCCGTCCCAACTAAAATTATTTACTTCCCGTGTTATTTCAGGGTGAAAAAATACCAAATTTCCCCATCTATCTGTAATCCTAATGTCAAAAATCTTAACAATTCCGTCAGATATAAATAACGTTAATATGTCATTATCACCATCATAATTTGGTGTGAAGACATTAGGAACAAAAATATCTATGTTTTTATCTACTATTATATTTATTTCGTCTTTGGCCCTGCACCCGATTTCGTCCTCAATTTCAAGGGATAAAACCATATTATCAAGTGCTGTAATTGTAGGTTCAAGACATTCCAGGCAGGAAAGAACTTGAGGATCTGACCACTGAAAAACCTCCAATGCCTCAATTGGATGACTTAAATCAACCAAAATATCCACTTCCTCCCCAATATTGGCGGATATGTCATCCCCAAGATCTACAAATACAATATTCCCTTCATTGATAACCACGGTACTGTCAAAACGACAACCCTGGTCACTCAATAATTCAATTTCATATTCGCCAGGAATGAGTCCATTCAGTTCTGGAGTGAATTCCATGGCCTGGTTATTGACAAAAAGATCAAATTCAAGACCTGGAGGGATTTGTTCGAAATTAATACTGCCCTCCTCTCCCTCGCATAGTGGCTGTTGGGTCATCAATTCCAGACCGCTGATATCATTATCCAATGACGTAATAAATATTTCAGCAGAATCTCTGCAGGCAGTGATGGTATCCACTGCAGTCAAAGTATAATTTCCCTCTTCGGTAATTGTCTGCACATTACCGCTGCCAAAGTTTTGATTTTCGAGAGTCCAAAAGTATTCGATATTGGAAGAAGACGAGATAGTTTCTGCTGTTAGGGTTATTTCTTCTGTAAGACAATCCAGGATATTATTATCGGCAAGAATATTAATTCCAATGTCTTCGGATATATCAGGAATATAAGTCAATCCATTAACAAAACAACCGTTTTCATCAAATGCAACAAAGCTGTATTCTCCTTCTTCTTTGACATAATAACAGGCTTCATTGTTTATAATGTCTCCATTAAAAAACCAGCTTACTGAATCCAGAATGCTATTTGTTTCAATGCACAGTTCAATGGAATCCTTCGAACAATCAAGAAAGTCGCCTGATATTTCAACCGGGAAAGACATGTTTAACACCACCAGATCCAGGCTGGCGGTTGATATGCAACCATTTTCTGCAGTGACAATGACGATATATTCTCCTTGCTCGGATGCCTGCGGGTTGATTAAAGAAGACGAGAAACCGGAAGGACCAGTCCATTCCAAAGAATCAAATGGTGTGAGAATATTCAGTGGCAGCTCAACTGATTCTATAGAACAAAGCCTGTTTATATCGTTGGTTTCCAATTGAGGTGCAATCGTATCAATTTGGACTTCTAATGGCTCCGAGATAAAACACCCTGATTCATCAACTATTTCAATTGAATATATCCCAGGTAAATCAACCTGTGGCAATAAAGTATTATCAGGAATTATCTCAGGTCCCATAAATGTGATCTCAGGATTAATGGCATTCGTATTGTACTCAATGGTAGAAAGGGGTATATCACATGTTATACGATTAGAAGACACCTGGATTTCCAATTCCGTTGCTTCATTTATAATTTCTATTGTATCATTTTCAGTACAATTGCCATAGAATGCATTGATATAGTAAGTCCCGTCATTTATTGTTGCAAATCCTGAAGGATTCTGGTTAATTATCCCCGGACCGGAAACCTTTATTGAATCGGTCAATACTGAACTGTTGAAAAAAGTTGTGATTGTATCATAAAAGCATACTGCAGGATTATATGAAGGGTCCAGGTCAAAACTGTCGACTGAAGACATATTTATACTGATCGTATCGCTGCAAAATGAATTAACAACTTCGAGCTTGTAGCTACCCGCCATATTTATTTCGGCTATCGGTCCGATATCATTGACAAGGTTTCCTCCACCGGTTGTCCATCGATAATCAATGATCGGGAAAGGAGATGAAGTACTGGCAGTGGCATTCAGAAAAACTGATTTACCACACTGAACAAAACTCTGATTTGTTGTAACTATTGCATCTATCTGAACTGCGGTTGCCTTCAGATGTACAATTGAATCACAGGCTATAGTAAATGGCTGATTAGAAATAGTATCAAAAATTGTGAATTGTGTATCTATATTATTCAGTACCATGATGTCCCTGATCATAAGTGTGTCTCCAAAACAAAAGGTAGTATCTATAAAGGTTTCCAGAGCCGGTTCAAGGATTTCAATGGTCAGGCAAAATTGAGTGATATCGGCACATATTAGTTTCTGATCAATCAATTCCCTGATGATCGATACTGAATCCAGTGTAGAAATTAATAATGAATCATTAATGGTAGACACCATTCCACATATTTCATAGATCCCTGGTAAAAGATCTTCCAGATTACTCAGGCTTTCTCCGGTATCAATAATAGAATCATTCTGACTCAGGATATAATCAAATCTTTGATCTGTATTTATGACTGATTCTATTTCCAAAAGTTCGGAAATATCGGATAGTCTTCCATCTTCGCGACAAAATATAGCGTAGTTTTCATCAAACTCTGAAACATCCAGGAAGCATGTATTACAATCAGAGCCTGCATCATTGCAAAATATCAATTCAAAATAATAAAGTGTTCCGGATGAGAGTCCCAGGTTTTCGATATTCACTTGCCAGTTCCCATTAGCAGAACCGGTATTGAAGTCTTCCAGGCAACCCTGAAAAGGATAATAGGTCCCCATATAGTTTTCAAAAATCTCCCATCCCTGGTCAGAATCCCATTGGTCAGAAAATCCGTCGTCAGGGAATGCCTGGTTTATGCATTGGGTAAAGGCAATATTCCAGGTGATCTGATCTGTGAAATCAGACATAACAGTTCCTGGTCCAATTAGAGTTATCGTTTGGCCAGCAGGTGAAGTCAGGGTAATACGAAGATTTTCAAGCTGATCATGGTCAAACACAATCCTGACGCCGCAGATTTCCTGGTTAATACCTAGATCTTCATTGAGAAGATTTTCAAGATTCAATAGAATATTTGTGTTTGTCTGTGGGTTGATTAGAACCTCGGTATCCAAAATACAGCCTTGTGAAAAGGCCCGGGACAGGCCCAACAAAAATAACAGACTGTACAAATAAGTTCTATTCATTTTAACCTCACTAACGCATGCCGAAACATGCCGGCAAATCATTGTAAAAATAAAGCAAATTTGACGTCTTGTTTACCTGATAACAGTAACATCTCCAACAAAGAATTCAGATCCTCCGTCTGTGTATACTACCTCAATTGCGTATACGTAAACTCCTTGTACGACAAAACTGTCATCAAATGTGCCATCCCAACCAAATTCGGACATATTAGGTCTATGATCCGGCACAGCCTGAAATATCATTTCACCCCATCTGTCGAAGATCCTGAATTGTGAAATTCGTTCTATGAATTCATCCGCATGAACATAAAAGGTATTATTCTGATCATTAGATGATGGCGTGAAAATATTAGGAATATATACATCCCTGACGACCCTTTCTCTTAGAACGACACAATCTTCTGCAACGCAGCCATTCACATCAGTGATTGTAGCACAATAGTTGGAAATTCCATCGGGGTCCACTTCGATGGTCATACACGACCCAGGAGGTTCAGAACAAATTTCTGTACCGTTTTCTGTCCATACGATCGAAGCGATCTGGGTGACATCGATTGAACTGGCAATTTGCAAGGTATAGAAATCATCTCCATGTTCTACTTCCCTGTCCTCACCAGCATCCAGTAATAGTGGTTCAGGTTCGGTAATAACCAGGCCTGACTGAACAGACTGACAACCGTTGCCATCCTGTAATAAAACAGTATAAGTTCCTGGTGCAAGATTTCCAAACAATGTCTGATCTGACCAGCTTTGCCCGCTATCAATAGAGTAAAGGTAATTTCCAGCTCCACCCTGGGTACTTGAAATAATGATTACACCTGCATTGTATCCAAAACATGGGGAGTCCTCTACTTCTGCTCCAAAAGTTGGCAAATCAGTATCTACGTCTACCTGCACGATATCTGTACTTACACATCCGGTACTTTGATCAGTGACCTGCAGGATATATGTGTCCGGTTGTTCAACCGTTGTATTAAGGCTATTTGGCTCAAGGATACTTGACCCGTTTTCTGCTGTCCATAAGTAAGTTATAGTACTGCCAGCGGTACTGTTTGATCCACCAATCAGGACTTCAGTCTGACTACAGTTCAGCATTTGGTCTTCACCGGCATCAGCAACTGGCAGATTTTCGATGATGACGCGAACAGTTGTGGAAACATCTGAACATGGTTCTATTGAATTAAAGGCATACTCAAAATCATATATCCCTGCATTTTGACCTTCAGTATTAAATGAGCCTGTTTGATTGAAGGCATTACCAATACTTGGTATTATGGATACTTCTCTCCAGGCACCACCGGCATCTTCATTATCAAGGAGATCAAAAAGGTCAACCATTTCAGATTCACCCTCACATACGAATCTGTCAATTGCAGATCCGGTCTTTGGTGAATTTATAATTTCCAGGTCTACCTGGCTGAACTGCGCGCAATCAACTGGGGGTGCTTCATCAGGTGTATACTGCAATGTATAAACGCCTGGCAAAATACCTTCGGCATCGAATGTTGTACCTGAAAGTGACACTGGTTCAGGTCCTGCGATGACAGTCCAGGATCCTGCGGCAATAGACGGATCTTCGAGAGCTGAAACATCGATACTTCCACCAGCATTACAAATAGATTGAGGTACACTGACTGTCAGATTCGGGCAATTGCAATCGATGATAGTGATTATGGTTGTCAGTCTTTTATCTGTACATGGTGTTATAGCTGTATTGGTCAGGAATACAAATTCAAATGTCGATCCGACAGTTTCACCTTCAAAGCAAACATTGGAAATATCAGAAAAATCTCCTGTAAAGTTGGTAGGGGCGTTCCATGTGCCATTTGCACCAACAACAAATGTATTCAGATCCAGGCATACAGGACCCTGAACACTCATGGTGTTACATGCCACTGCCTGAGGTATTACCTGGACATCCGGGCTTTCAAAAACTTCCAGGGTGATCTGGCTTGATTCAAGACATCCCGCCGGCACCATATCTGACAAACTATACTCGAAGGTATATTGACCTTCGGCAATTTCATTGACAACAAAAATCGAATCGCCAATCATTAAAGGTGTTTGAGGACCATTTACAAAAGTCCATATACCCTCTCCTACTTCAGGATACAGGAGTGTGTTTAAGTTTGTTTCTGTACCATCATTACAAAGAGGACTTGGTGGATTAAATGCAAGGATCGGACAATTGCAATTAACTACTTCAAGATTCAATACAACTTCAACATCCGCGCATGGGGCCATGGCTGTATTGGTTGTATAAATAAAAGGATAAATCCCCGGCTCCACACCTTCAAAATTAACATCCGTCACATCATCAATCATTCCATTATTATAATCTGCCGGGGCAGTCCAGAATCCATCATCACCTGTGACAACTGAAGTTAAATCGACACTGACAGGGAAAGTCGTCAAATTGGTGCCATTACAAGCGACAATCTGTTCTGTAATCATGGCAAAAGGTTGATCAAGAATCGTTACAGTTTGTGAAACTTCATTGATACAAGAACCTCCCTGGGTTGTATTGAAAGTAAAAGTTATCGTATAATCTCCTTCCGGTGCCCCGTCGGCTGTAAAATTACTACCTATCAAGACAGAGTTGTCGGGTCCTGAAACAGACCAGTTGCCGGGCTCATTATTTGGATTATCTATATAATCATCAAGATCGAAAGTTCCTCCTGAACTACACAGGGTCGGAAGTGTATTCAATTCCAACGGTGGACATGAACAATCAAGAACATCGATAATTGTAGTATAATTCACGTTCTGGCAAGGTGATAATGCATCATTGGTCAGGTAAAAGAAATCATAGCTTTCAACCAACTGCCCTGTAAAACTGACCACGTTATCACTGTCGATCATCAATCCGGCTTCATTGGTTGACCAGTCACCTGATGATCCGGAAATATATAGATCATCGAGATCAATGAAATCAGGTCCGTTCCCTGTATCAAGATTACACACATCAGCATTTGTTATGATCTGTGCTTCAGGCGGTGCATTTATCGTAAAATCAACCGTATTGGAAACAGCACAAGATGCTGGAACAGAAGTATTATCCAGGGTATATGTCAAACTATAATCTCCGGGATTATTTCCAGTTCCGGTAATGAGAAGTGTATTGTTTAAAATTTCTATCTCCGGATCATTGACAGACCATGTTCCTGGTTCAGTGGTAATCTGAATAAGGCTCAGATCAAATGTGTCTGTACCCACGCAGAAATTCGGTGGCGGATTGATCGCTACGCTCGGGCATGCGCAATCCAGGATATTAATCGTAAAATTATAGGTATCATTTTCACACGGAAAGGTGGCCTCCGTCGTGGTAAAAGTATAAACCAAACTCGATGGCATCGCTCCTGCAAATTCAATAAAGGTCGGATCTGCCACAGGAATTCCGTTTTCATTGAACCACTCACCAGCGGCATTACCATTTTCATAACTCGTTAAGTCAATTGAAGTAGGTAGCGATCCGGAGTCAATATTGCATACATCTGCAATTGTTGTTGTCAGTGCATAAGGCAGGGGTTCAATTTCCTCAACAAGAAATGTGTCGAGCCCATTACAATTGCCAAGAAAGACCTCCAATATATAATTTCCTTCCTGGGAAACCTCCAATGTCGGATCTGTTCCCAATACGATATTATTAAAATCAAACCAGGTATAACTATCAAATCCAGGTCCGCCATCCAACATGACGGATTCACCACTACAAAAATTTCCTCCTATAATCTGAGGATTCAATTCATCATCCTGAACAACACTTATATTTTCATTGTTGGTACAGCCTGATGGCGTTGTGATCAGAATATTCCATGAACCCGGCACATTAATTTGTGCAGATTGTGTATTTATTAATTCTCCGTTCGGACCATTCCATGCGTATAAATTAGTGGAATCTCCCTGGGCGGTCAGGGTCGTAAATTCACCCGGGCAGAACGACGCCGAACCTGTAATATTAACAGGTGGAATCGGATTTACGACGATTATAATACTATCGATTACCTCGCATCCATTATTCAATTCAGCCTCAAGGTAATAAGTCGTGGTGTCAGCAGGAGTAACGACAATAGAGTCCAGAGTACCTCCCGTACTCCAGTCAAATTCAACGAAATCCAGGAAGTTATCCACCTTGATTGTCACTGTAGTTCCTGCACAGACGGTATCATTAGGTATGGTAGAAAAAATTGGAGTGGCTAATGGAGGGACATCAAGTATAAAGAAATCCTTACATCCATTTTCAGATGTTCCAACAAGTATATACTGCCCGAATTGCTCTGCAAAATAATTTGTACTATTTCCAAATACAGGACCATGCACAAGCAATTCATCGACCAAAGTCTCATACTGCTGGTTCCAGTCACCATCTTCATCGTAATAGATTTCGAAAGTAACAGGATCCAATCCGAAGATATAACCAGTCAGGTCATATCCTACACCAAAACACTGTTCAATGGCGAATTCGAGTTCCGGTCCGTTGTCGACGACAAAGCTTGTCTCTGCCCTGTATTCACAGCCAAAATCATCGGTAACAATTCCAAATATTGTATAAGTCTTTGATGTTGAATTTTCTTCATCAATAACAACATCAATGCTTGTTGAAGAGCCATCAAAATCAAGACCACCTGGTGTGCTATCCCATTTATAATCATATGGACCGGTGCCCACATCCATGAATTCCAATGTCATGGTTACCATATCATCCACACCATCTTTACAAACTGCGGTAATAGGTGCAATGATATTTGGTTCAACCGGTTCGAGTATTTCGTATTCTACAGTCTCAATACCTGTACAACCAAGATCATCAGTAACAACCATTTCTATTGAATATTCACCAGGAGGCAGGTCAATAGGTTGTGGAAGAAATATGGATAAACCAGTTTCACCATTAGACCATTCCACCTCGTATGGTCCACCTGTGCCGCCACTAATCTCCGGAGTGACTTCATTCTCCATTCCGTAACAGAGATAATATGGATCATCCGGAATGATTTCTATTTCCGGGTAGACAATAACTTCAATGGTCGTTATAGGTCCACGGCATATAGATGGCGGGCTTAATGCATAGGCTTCGTAAATCACTACTTCAATATCATCTCCCTCGTTTTCTATAACATCAGGTATCACACCGGAACCTGTAAAAGTCCAATCTTGTGCTCCACTCGTATTCCCTTCTTCCACGACTTCCACAATGATATCTGCTGAAGACCCATCTGAAGTTTCAACCAGGATATCAACAGCATGCTCAGAGCATATTTCTTTGTCTTCAGCCAGAACTTCTACTACTGAAGTGCAATCCATGAGTGCATCGA
>JAHHJO010000570.1:0-2450 GCA_018680275.1 Bacteroidia bacterium | reverse complement strand
GATCAGGGGTCTAGGTAAACAAAAAACATGGAAGGCCAGATTGAATCTGATTGACGGATATGTCTTCAAAGAAGGAGACAGCATGAACATCTGGATTTCCAGGGATGGAAATAAATTACCATTATTAATAGAATCCCCAATCAGTTTCGGGTCTGTAAAAGCCGTTCTGATATCGGCAAAGGGATTAAGCTATCCCAGTCAATTAAAACTTGAATAGAATGAGAAAGTCATATTTCGTAATCGTCATATTATTATTGATTATAGGAATCTTAGGGGTGCTTCTCTTTAATAAAGTTGATTTTTTTCGAACTGAAGAACGAATTTCTTCAGATGTAATGCTAGAGGAAGTCGCTCGTGTTTTCAAACTGGTGGCAGTTGAAGGACAGGTATCTGAAATCTATTCCTACGATCAGTATCGGTATTGGGATGTTCCATTTCTTCGTAAGCAGGCTTTAGTGCGCGTAAAGGCCAAGGTTTCGATAGGATATGATTTTGAAAATGTTGAATTCATTGTTAATGAAGATGAACGCACCATAACCATTCGTGACTTCCCGGATCCGGAAGTATTATCAATTGATCATGACCTTGATTATTATAATATCAATTCAGGGTTATTTAATCACTTTGATGAGGAAGAACTGACAGGGATTAATCGAAAAGCAAAAGAATATATATTGGATGTACTTGAAGGTTCAGCTTTGTATGATGAAGCTGAAGATCAAAAAGAAATCCTCATGGAATTGTTGGAAACCATTTTCAACAGTGCTGGCTGGACACTGATTGTTAAAGACAAGTCATCCTTCTTGCAAGGTTGATAGCCCCTAATCAACCAACAAAATATTATTCTTTAAATTATGAATTATTCTAATGCGAATTTTACCCACGTTCAATTAGATGATAATTTCTATTTTGCACTTAGATTAAGTCTCATAAAGCCAGAATAGCATAGTCACGCGAGGTGTTTGAGGTGAAAGATAAGTATTATCTAAGGCTAGGATTTTCGAATGTATTAAACCAACTTTAACTTCAGACAGTGACTATGCATTCTTTTTTTACCACATCTATTTCACACATTTTTAGTATTTCCTTAGGACACTTTAAGCTTATAGAATAATATCTTGTGTAAGACCTTATTCTCCGTTAAATAATCTATTTTAGATACCCTAAAAAAAATAAAAGAATGAACGTTACTCTTAAGAATCAGCCGCAAATGTTCGGTCACCCTGTTGGGCTGTTTATACTTTTCCTGACCGAGATGTGGGAGCGGTTTTCTTACTACGGGATGCGTGCCATATTGGTACTTTACCTTGTAGCAAGGACAGATGAAGCGAATCCTGGATTGGGATGGGATAATGATTCTGCAATTGCATTATATGGCTGGTATACAATGTTCGTTTATGTCGCCTCTATTCCCGGAGGTATACTTGCTGATAAATTGATCGGTCAGAGAAAATCAGTCATGCTCGGTGGGTTACTGCTTTGCTTGGGTCACGGAACACTTGCGATTGAAGCAATGTGGGCATTTTATACAGGTCTCATATTGATTGTCCTTGGTGTGGGTTGTCTCAAACCTAATATATCTACCATGGTAGGTGGGCTATATCCAAAGAATGAGCAGAACCGCAGAGATATGGGTTTCTATATTTTTTACATGGGGATTAACCTTGGTGCTGCAGCGGCTGCTTTGATCGTTGGATATGTAGGGGAGAACATTGGATGGCACTATGGATTTGGACTTGCCGGAATAGGAATGGCAATAGGTCAGTTGACGTATTGGTATGGACAAAAATATCTGTCCCATGTAGGAAACCTGGTGACTCAAGAACACGGAGAAATGGAGAAAGAGGGCGGAAATCTACTTACTCAGATATTCCATCATACTAATTCAATTATCGGATTTTCGATAATGATGTTGTTTGGTGCCTTCGTATGGTTTTATATGGGATACTGGGATTATGGACTCCTCATTATGGGTCTTGCATTTGCTGTAGGTATTGGTATCGTTGTTTATAATGATGGTAATAAGGTTGAAAAGGACAGGATACTTGTAACGTATCTTTCGTTTCTTATCATCATTGTATTCTGGGGTGCATTTGAACAAGCCGGGGGACTCTTGAATGTTTATGCCAAACAGAAAACTGATTTGTCGATAGGCGGTCTGATGGTTCCAGCCAGCTGGTTTCAGAGTGTGAATGCTATTTTCATATTGATTTTTGCAACAATTGTAGGAAGTATTTGGGTATGGTGGAAGAACAGGGGCAAAGAGTCCTCTTCATTGTTTAAAATGGCAATTGGTGTAATTATTATGGGATGGGGATTTTTCTTCATGTCCATGGCCAGCAATGAAGTAACATATGATTCAGCGGGAGAGATTCTGACTAAGTCCGGTATGCATTGGCTGGTATTGGCATATTTATTTCATACACTTGGAGAGCTTTGTGCTTCACCAG
>JAHHJO010000384.1:0-4542 GCA_018680275.1 Bacteroidia bacterium | reverse complement strand
ATCAAGAGAACTCAAATTAGAAAATATACAACAACAGTTTCAATCTGTATTTCCTCATTTGAAGATTGAGTTTTATTCCCGACCTCATAAGACAGGTGAAGGGTCAGAAGTAAAAACACAAATCAGTAATCTTAAAAAGGTAGGGCAGATCTGTGATTTGGATGAAGTTGAAATTCCATTAAACGGTGAAATGACTGTTAAAGAATTTGAATCCATCATGGAAGAAAATTTTGGCCTTCACGTCCAGGTCTTCAGAAAATCAGCAAATCTGTGGCTTCAAACAGCAGCTACTGACGGATGGACCCTGGATAAACAGGAAGGGAAAGGAGGCCGTTCTGAGAAGTTTGCAGAAAAATAGGAAAACGACTATTGAGGCATATTTTTTAATGCTGCCTCATTCAATATATTGATTTCATTATCAATGATTTCAATAATTCCTTCTGATTTAAAATCTGATATCGTCCTTATAACAGTTTCTTTGGCTGTCCCAGCAAGACTTGCAAGATCTTCTCTCAGTATGGCAAATGAAGGTTGTCCATTTTTATCAGCTAGTGTCAGTAAAGCATTGGCAACTTTTTTCCTTACGGAGCTATAAGCCAAATCCAATAATTGCTTTTCAGTATCAGCAGTTTTACTGGCCAACATCTTAATGAACTGGGCTGCGAAGTTACGATTGTTGAAAAGCAGCAAATTAAAATCCTCTTCAGGTATAAGCCTTATTGTAGAATCTTCAAGTGCGATAACAGTATCTTCATACTTTTCTTTCTTTAATAATGGAATATAACCGAAGAAGTCACCAGGAGAAAAAATATTGATGATCAACTCCTTTCCCCATTCATTAATGTAACATTGTTTTACTTTTCCTTCTGCAACAAAGAACAACCATTTGGGATGTTGACCATGCTCATAAATGATATCCTTCTTGTTGTACTTTCTGTATTCCCTGTTCATTGACAGGTTTTCAAATTCCTTTTGTGCTTTCGCTTCATCAAAGAATTTTTGAAGTCCTGACTCAGTACGGTCAAATGCTCTCTTGATGCGTTCACTCTTCTTTAGTCTTATCTCAATTGCTTCAAGTAATTCAACATCATCAAATGGTTTCGTAATGTAATCATCTGCCCCAAGTCCCATTCCTTTTCTGAAGTCTGTCTTCTCACTCTTTGCCGTAAGAAAAATAAAAGGGATATCACTGGTCTTTGGATTTTTATTCAGAATCTTTAATACACCAAAACCATCCAATTCCGGCATCATTACATCACAAAGGATAAGATCCACATCTGAAGAAAGAGCAATTTCTACTCCTTTCTTGCCATTTGCGGCAGAAAAAACCTCATAATCAGAGAGTTCTAGTATTTCACATAGGTTTTCTCTAACCTCCGGATTGTCTTCAATTACCAGTAATTTTTTCATAGTTGTTTCGATCGGTACGGCAATTTTACGAAAAATGATGACCCTTCTCCAAATATACTGGTAAATCTTATTGAACCACCCAATATATCCACATATCTTTTAACGATGTTCAGTCCAAGACCTGTTCCTTGAATATTGGTAACATTCCCAGCTCTGAAGAAACGCTCAAACATGTGTTTTTGATCTTCTAGAGGGATTCCAATACCCTTGTCTTTAATTTCTATTTCAAGTTCTTCTTCTAAAAATTTAATATTGCATTCAATAAGTCCTGATTCATAAGAATATTTTATTGAATTGGAAACAAGATTGAAAAGGATGTTTTTGATGATTCGTTCATCAGAAATCACAGGTCTCAATGTATTGATAAAATTGACGGTTATAGCTTGACCTGGTTTCATGATTCCTTCAACTTCTTGTTTAATTAATTCAATCAATGATTCCAGATTTACTTTATCGTATTTTACATCAATCTTGCCTTCTTCCAATTTACTGATTGAAAGGAAGTCATTGAGAATGCCTGTGAGGTTGTTTACGGCAGACTTTATTCTCTCAACATGTTTTACTCTTTTCGGTTGATGATTATGTTCTTCATATCTGGATATAAGAGCAGCAGATGAAAGTATGGTTGCAAGTGGAGTTCTAAATTCATGAGAAGCCATAGAAACAAAGCGTGATTTCAACTCACCGAGTTCTTTTTCTTTTTCAAGACTGAGTTTTAGTTCTTCCTCCCTGATCATCAACTTGGCCTCAATTGATTTCCGCTCGTTGATTTCCTCTTCCAATTTGGTATTGGTGTCCAACAGTTTGTTAACAACATTTTCCAATTCATATGTTCTTTTGGAAACTTTGCTTTCCAGTTCCTCATTAAGGCGTAAGATCCTTTCTTCTGCAGCTTTAACGTCTGTCAGATCATGAATGATACCTGTAAAGATGATGCGATCATTTAGAATTACTTCACTTACTGCAAGCCTGAAAGGGAATACACTTCCATCGGCTCTTTCTCCCAGCACTTCTCTTCCTATACCTATAATCCGTGGTATTTTAGTACTCAGATACCTGGACATATATCCATCATGACTTGATTTATATGGTTCTGGCATCAGTACATTGATCTTCTTTCCAACTATGTCAGATTCTGCATAACCAAACATTTGAATAGCTGCCTGGTTAACAGTTTCGATAACACCATGGACGTCAATAGTGATGATTCCATCTATAGCAGTATCAATAATTGCTTGAATCCTTAAGGCAAAATCATTGCTCATTTTTCTTCTTATATCTCCAAAGGCTAATATATGATAAAATGGAAAGCCAGTTGATGAAGGTCAACAGATTAATTGATTCAGATCATAAATACCTTCTCATGTTTCTATGATCTTGTGTAAAAGTATAGTTATGAACTTGTTAGAATCTGTATCAACCATCATGACCAACAACCCTGTAAGGCTATCGCCTTATGATCCATTGGTCAAAGTAAAATCGATTTTTGAAAAAATGAATATCCACCATATTCCTGTAGTAGACGAAGGGAAATTGGTGGGTATAGTGAGTAAAGCTGACTTCCTTTTCTTTAAAAGAGGCTTTAATAATACCAATGTCATACAGAAAATGGAGGAAATCAGACTTAATAATTATGTAGTAAAAGACATTATGACTTCAGGTCTGGCTAAATTGGAGCCGGACGATAAAATAAACGTTGCTTTAGAAATATTTAAGAAAAATATATTTCATGCTATTCCTGTAGTTAAGGATGGTCGGCTTGTGGGAATATTAACCACCCACGATATCATAAACAGGCTCGCGGACGATAAATCTGCTGTGTCTGAGTATAAATTATAATACTTGTAATGGACATAACAATTTATGGCACTGGTACTTCAGGTACAGAACTGATCAAGTCTGTATTGGACACTTTCTTGAACCAGGCCGGGATCGACTTCAATATGAAGGAAGTCAATGATGTGAATGAATTTATGGAGAAGAAGATTCAATCAGTACCTGCTGTAATGGTTGATGACAGTGAGTTGTATGTGCTGAAGCAGAATGGTAAATTTACTGAGTCTTTAAGAAACCTGATTCAGTCCATATTAAAGAAAAAGGATTATGGTACAATGAATAAAATCATTGTACCTACCGATTTTTCAGATACATCTATGAATGCCTTTTCTTTTGCCAATCGATATGCAAAAGACGTCTCTGGTATGATTAAAGTGGTTCATGTATATTACCCCTCATCAGCTGATATTAACGGAAATGTTTTTGTTGATGTGGGGCTAAAGAATGTAAAACAAGCCTTATTAGATGACTTCGTTAAATCTGTAAATCAAGACTGGATTGGAGAAGTTATGTCCACTTCATTGATTGACAAGACCTTTGCCGAAGGGTTTCCAGTTCCATCTATTGTTGAAGTCGCAGAAAAAAATAATGCATCCTGCATCATCATTGGCACTACTGGTGAAGGAGAGACATTCAAGAAAATCTTTGGCTCTGTATCTACAGAATTAGTAAAAAAATCTACTGTTCCCGTTATAGTTGTACCCCCTGAAGCCGTTTACAAGGGTTTTAAAAAAATCCTGTATGCCAGCCAGGATGCAGACTTGGATAAAAGATGTATGGATAGACTTTGTTCATTCAGCCAGATACATGAAGCTGAACTTCACATCGTCCATGTCGCTAAATCAGATGTCGATTCAAGTAATTTTTCCGGCTCTGAAATAGAATCATATTGTGACCAGGTTGAAATTAAAGTTTCACTAGTCGTAAATGATGATGTAGAAGAAGGACTACATCAATACGCAGATGATAAAAACATAGACTTAATCGTGCTTTCAAGTAAGCGACGATCATTTATTGAAAATATATTTCATAGCAGTGTAAGTAAAAGAATGGCCATGCATACGCATATTCCAATTATGGTATTGCATGATAATGGCTAATTCAGTTCATAACACTTAGAACTTTTGGACCATCCCTTTCATCCGGGATGGTTTTTTTATTTTTTCATTTATGCTTTCAAGAATAATGAGCAAAGGGTCTTTACATTTGTATATATTTTGATATCAAGCAGAAAGATGATCAGATACCTGGCCTTAGGAGATAGTTATACTGTAGGGGAAGAAGTGAGTGCAGATC
>JAHHJO010000572.1:0-4925 GCA_018680275.1 Bacteroidia bacterium | reverse complement strand
TAATTGATTTTCCTGGATTCCAAAAATCTCGCCATCTGAACAGATCCGCTTCCATATGCTTCAGCTTTTATGACAGCCATTACCTGGGTGTCCTGGTCGAGCAATGATTTGTAGGTCTTCAGGTTATGTTCTATAGCATTAAAATCTGTTTCCAAAACAGTCTGATGTATCTGGAGGGACAGTTTATCCACCAATGTTTCAAGCCCGAATCTGCGAGCTCCCTTTACAAGAATACATGCTGAGCCGAGTGATTCAAGATTCAATTGATGGAGACATGATCGGGTATCAGGATAATTGCTTGTTTCAATTTCATCGAAGAATTTCAAATATTCTTTTTTGATACCAATTGTAATCAGATGATCAATTCGATGAGAATGAACAATTTTTCCAAGGGAAGAATATAATTCCTCCTTATTTTTCTGCTGATCAAAATCTGTTAATACCAGTATTTTTTTCAGCTCGTTTGAATATTGGTTCTGAAAGTCGAGTCCCATTTGGATAGAAGCCATGTCAAGGGAATAACTATCATTGATAATCAGGCTGTCATTTAATCCTTCCCTGATTTCCAGTCGATTTGATATGGCTGATAAACCACCAACTGAATATTCAATTTCTTCTTCACTCCAGCCGTCAAACAAAAGGTATGTGACCACATTCAGACAATTCTGCAATAAATCCTGATTCCTGAATGGAAGTGTAAATGTATATTCCTTGTTCTGATACTTCAGCTTACATGTAGTACTATCTGTACCAGATGCCAGTTCAAGAATCTTGATAGCTGAATCTGTCGAGGCACCCCAGTGTAATGCTCTTCCAGGGTAGAATTTTTCAAAATGATAATGTACCTGTTCAAGATCGCGGTTATAGATTATCCTTTCACATTCAGAAAACAAACTGGCTTTTTCTTCCATTTTCTGTTGCCTGGATTCAAAGCCGGAGTCATGCGCATCGCCAAGATTGCTGAAAATACCGGTATCCGGAAGGATCATCCTTTGATGCTTGATCATTTCCCCTGGTTCGGAAATACCTGCTTCTATAACCGCTATTTCGTGGTGATCTTCAATTAATAATAAAGAAAGCGGAACACCTAATTGTGAATTGTAACTCAAAGGGCTTTTGCACACATGATATTTATCTGACAGGCATTGATATAGCCATTCCTTGATAATGGTTTTGCCATTACTGCCGGTTATGGCTAATACCGGTATATCAAATTTTCGTCTGTGATAACCGGCCAGTTTCTGCAGTGCTTCAATAGTATCTTCCGTTTTTATGGCGTATGCATCTTGATATTGGGCCATATTGACTTCTTCACTTACCAGGAAAGACCTGATCCCCTTACTGTAGGCCTCTTCAATATAATTGTGACCGTTGCCATTATTATTTTTTATGGCAATAAAAAGGACACTTCCGGAAGTTTTGATTTTTCGTGTATCGTATACAATTTGGTGAATCACATGATCCTCAGAGGATTCCCCTAAAAGGGATCCATCAACAATGTTGACCAATTCTGTGATTTTATATTCCATTATAGATCAAATCCAATGTCATTCCGAAAATCCATTTTTTCGAATTGTATGCGCTTAATGTTTCGAAGAGATTTATGAATTGCGGCTCGGAAATCCTTTTCAAGGCTTGTTATGGCCATAACACGGCCTCCATTAGTAAGTGTTTTCGTCTCAGTTGTTTTCGTCCCGGCATGGAATACAATGGAATCCTCTACTGCTTCAATCCCTGTAATGAGTTTGTTTTTTTCATATGATTCAGGGTAACCTCCCGAAACAAGCATGATGGTTGCTGCACTTTCTTCTGAAATCTCAACATGACAGTTATTTATACTTTTATCTGAAATGGCCTCAAGGATATCTACAAAATCATTCTTAATTCGTGGTATTACAACTTCAGTCTCAGGATCTCCCAGACGGCAGTTATACTCAATGACAAACGGGTCTTCATCTACTTTAATCAAACCAAGGAATATGAAGCCTTTATAAGTATATGCTCTTTTATTCAGACCATGAATCGTAGGTTCTATTATTTGATCTTTTACCTTTTGCATTAGCTCATCACTGACAAAAGGGACTGGTGATACAGCACCCATTCCGCCTGTATTCAGACCGGTATCTCCTTCTCCAATACGTTTGTAATCTTTTGCAACAGGAAGAATCTGATAGCCTTCTCCATCTGTAGCAACAAATACAGAAAACTCGATACCATCCAGAAACTCTTCAATAACCACAGTTTCCGAGGCCTGGCCAAACTGCCCTTCCAGCATTTTGCGTAATGCATCTTTAGCCTGTGTTTTGTCATCAATGATCAGTACACCTTTCCCCGCTGCCAGACCATCCGCCTTCAGAACAATTTTATCTTTTTGCTGATCAATGAATTCAAAGCCTTTTTCGATACTGGCTTTTGTGATAGTCAGGTATCCTGCAGTAGGAATATTGAATTCCTTCATAAAATCATTAGCAAACGCTTTTGATCCTTCCAATTGAGATGCTTGTTTTGATGGTCCTATGACATGAACTTCATGATCATTGAAATAATCATAGATACCTTCAACCAAAGGAGCTTCGGGACCAACTACAATGAGATGAATATCCTCTTTGTCAACAAAACTTTGTACTTCTTCAAAATCCAGGATGTTGAGATTAACATTTGTCCCGGTATTTGATGTCCCTGCATTTCCCGGTGCAATAAAAAGTTTTTTGCATTTGGGACTTTGACTTATTTTCCAACTCAAGGCATGTTCACGGCCGCCGCTTCCCAGGATCAGGATATTTTTCATGTGTAGTGCGATATTTTGGACAAAAATAAAACTTATAAGATGGATATACCTTTTTCAGGTATAAGCTTAAAACAAGCAGAGGAACTATTTTATTTTAAAATTTTCAAGTCTGTCTCCAAGTACAAATGATTTCATTTCCTTATTCAGTATTTCAAAATCCTTTTTAATAACAGTCTTTTCAATTTTTCCATTTTTTAAAAGATGAATACGATCACAACAATTGCTCAGGGATGAGAAGATATGAGAAGAGATCAGTATGTATTTGCCATTATTTCTCAGTTTGTTAATTATTTCATTGATCATGATATTACTATGGATGTCGACCCCATTGAATGGTTCATCCAAAATAAAAACCTTGTTTTGTTGTAATAGGATCCCTGTAAGTGCAAGCTTTTTCTTCATTCCGGTAGAATAATTTTCAGCATATTGCTTTAAAGGCAATTCAAAAATATTCTTTGATTCGAAATCTTCATCCTTTATATTCCTTGCACTGCAAAGAAGTTTGAGATATTCCCATCCCGTGATTTTTGAAAGGAAATATGGATTGGTTTGAAGGAAACCGGTATTGTCCTTAAGAATATCTATGTCAGACTGTATTTGACCTGAATGACTTTCCAGACCTGCCAGACATCTGAAAAGAGTTGTTTTACCGGCTCCATTTTCTCCTACTAAGCCATGAACTTGTCCTTTTTGAATTTCGAGATCAATGCCTTGCAGCACCTGGTTTTTTCCATAGCTTTTATATAAATCTGAAATCTTTATCATCCAGGTATTTCATTTAAATTATTTCTGGCTTTGATCCAGAAAATTGGTACAGTGAAGAATATTGCGGGAGGAAACCATAAAGACAGTGCCAGTAATATTACCTGCGGAAAATGCATTTCATTCGGGAAAGCCGAATATTTGGCAAGGATGATACTTATGAGAAAGACCCATGCTCCGAACTGTAAAAACGCCTGGATCAATATATTATCAGGAAAGAAAACAGCCACAATCAACTGCATTGGGAGTGTAAGCAGGCCCGAACAATACAATGCAAAAGATATTTTCTTTAATAGAAATGCTTTACTGTTCATTGTATAGATAGAATAATACTCGATTGGCTCGGCCTTGAAATAGTATGACATAAATACAACGAAAACGAATCCAATAGAAAAGAGGGATAAATTGAAATTTTCTACCTGTATTGCTTTTACAAATAAAAACATTGCAAGCAGGATTAACAGGATCGTTTTTCTGAATCCTGACGGAAATTCCCAGGGTATCTTGGCAAAAGGTGTAGGCAAAACCATCTTTACGCCAGGAATAAGAGAGACAAAAACCATAATAAAGGATGCAGGGATTAACAACAGGGCCGCAGAATGACTGTTCTTATATAAAAGAAAAATGATAAAAGGGCATGCTAGAATACAATTTTCTATCAGCCGGATTTTCCAATAATCACATACAGAGAATATTTGTTTTAGATTATTGATTCTCCCGGACTCAGAAAATCCTGACATTAATGACATGCAAATGATGCAATAAACCCATTCTGCAAGTTCTGTTTTGAAAAAGAGATATTCCGAAAGAGCAACAAAAACAATTGCAATGAGCAATAGCCCTAACCAGGGGTTAATGCCGAATGCCATTAACCTTCTTTTGATTCGACGGAATTCAAGTTTGAAGTAAAACTTCATATTTATGCAAGGTATAATATGGAGCTGTAATCAATCCTATTTATCCTCAACATAAAATGTTTTCTCATTTTTTCCGGCTCCCTTAATTACAAGCTTCTTCCAATCATCCGGTATAGAAGAACTTAATTGTGTCACTCCATTTTCGCCAATATCAAGTCCTCCAAATCCAAATAACACAGCCTGGAGCATTCCTCCTGCACCTGTTGCAAAATAAGGATTTGTGCCACCTGCTGTTTCTGCAATTACACCAAAAGGAGGTACTTCATTAAGTTTATAGCTATTTGAAAAGATTGAAGATGCTTTATTGCTGTCTCCAATTTGATTGTATAATATAGCAAGGATGGCAAAACCCATAGCAGGACCATCAGGTGACATTCTGCTCTCATAATACTTCAGGTCTCTTTCAAGCTGTTCTTTATCCTTTATTAATTTGAGTGGATGAGCGAGGAGGTTGACAT
>JAHHJO010000409.1:0-9685 GCA_018680275.1 Bacteroidia bacterium | reverse complement strand
GGCTAATAATGCTGTTTCTGTTTTGCCTTACATTGATTTGAATCCTAAGGAATTTACTCATGGAGATTTAAGATTTATACATTCAAAACTGATCACCTATCCTGATTCATTCTACCATAAAAAGCATATTATCAATACATCATTTATCTGGCTGAATGACTTTCCAGGTAAAAAGGTGTTTTATCAACTTCAGAAGAGCAATAATATGTCCTATGTACAAGGCTGGAATTATACCGGGGATCGAATGAAGAAATATGCGAAAACCCTCATAAAGAAATACCCCATAAAGTATTTCAGACATTTCATTCTGGTAAACATGAAACAACTCTTTAAATACTTTGAGATACCCAAACAGGCTAGTTACAAACCGGACGATCTACAAAAAGAATGGTTTGACCTGAAAATTGAAAACCATATATTTAAAACCCAGGCTTTCTTTGCTATGAACCCATTATTAAAATGCATTCATTTCATTAGGTGGATACTTTTATTTATTTCAATATTGCTATTATCACTTAAATTTCGGACCATCAAGTTTAATTCAAGTCAAAAGAAAATACTTGTGGCCTTATTCACCTTCCTTCTTTTATTTCTTGGTTTTTCTGTAATTGCAAGTCCTGTGAATAATTTTAGATACCTCACTCCATCTTATATTTATATGCTATCCTTGATTTACATCATTACAAACCAATATCTGTTAAAAAGGAAAAAACTTTGATTCAAATGATAGTTTTGTCTGATAGATGCATTATATCCTTTTTTCTCTTTTTTTAGAAAACATTGGAGATTCTAAGGAATCGTGAGGAAACTACAAATAAGATAAGGGATACCTGACTCCTATCAATTTATTGCTAGATGATATACCCTAAAAGACGGTGCCTTTTGGGTTTACAAAAAAAGCCCCGAAGGACGATGCCTTCAGGGCCTCTAGTAGCGGAGGCAGGACTTGAACCTACGACCTTCGGGTTATGAGCCCGACGAGCTACCAACTGCTCCACTCCGCGATATATTTTTTTAGAGTAACCAACTGTGGAATTTATCTGCCAGTGGTAGACTCCGCGATGTTTATTTTAAGAGTTACCAACTGTGGAATTTATCCGCCTTTGGTGGACTCCGCGTTTTATTTTTTTACTGATCTTAAGCGTCAGGACCACTTTCTTTTAAAGTGGGTTGCAAATATATAATATAAATTGACAAGAAAAAATTCCCGGAAAAGCGATTTTTTTTATTCCAGCCTAAAACTAGTGTCATCCAGGAAATAGTTGATTTGTTAATCCCGAAAATGTAACACTGATACAAAACTATATTGCTTTCCCTTCGAGAAAATCATGAGAATATAAGGACATGAATTCCTTGAGCCCTTAAATGGAAGTGATGATTTATAAGTTAATAAGTAATGGAGTCCAATGAGTGAATATTGGAATAGTAGAATATTCATTCATTATCCTGTGAATGACTGGCTATATCTCTCCATTTCAGTCGAGATGTAAAAATTATTGTAAGTCAAAATATCAGGTAAATAAGGATGGATTACATCCGTTTTTAAGAACGGACACATTAAGGCATTCAATCATTGTGGCATTCAATCATTGAACCCCCTACTGCGGCATGGCTTTCAAAGACTTATAATCAATAATAACAATTGTTGATCCATCGATCTCAATCAATTTTTCTTCTTTAAAATCAGATAAGGTACGGATGAGCGTTTCTTTTGCTGTTCCGGCAGTTGAAGCAAGGTCATCTCTTGTCGCACTGATAGACAGGACACTTTCTTCGTCCTCTGTATTGACAGCACTCGCAAATTCAAGGATTGCATTGGCTACCTTACGGCGGACTGAAGAATACGCCAATTCTATCAGTTTCTGTTCAGTCGTATTGACTTCGTTGGCAAGCATCTTGATGAACTGAGCTGAAAAATCACGATTATTGAATAATAGTAACTTGAAGTCATCCTTGGGGATTAACCTGACTTCAGCTGCTTCCAGGGCAATCGCATTATCGATATAGGGGCTGTCATCCAGGAGAGGAAAGTAACCGAAAAAATCTCCTTCGGAATAGATATGTGTAATCAGATCCTTCCCGAATTCATTGGATTTATAGGTTTTTACTTTACCGCTGATAATAAAAAACAACCACCTTGCGACGCCAGTCTCTTCATATATCTTGTCTTTCTTGTTGTATTTCCTGATTTCCCGATTGACTGATAATTTTTCAAGTTCTTCACGGGCTCGGGCTTCAGAGAAGAAGCGTTGAAGACCTGTTTCCGTTTTATCAAAACTTTGCTTGATCATGGAACTCTTCTTGATACGCATATCAATAGCCTCCAGAAGTTCAGTATCATCGAAAGGTTTGGTAATGTAGTCATCTGCTCCCAGGCCCATCCCTTTCCTGAAATCGGTTTTTTCAGCTTTGGCAGTCAGAAATACAAATGGAATACCATTGGTTTCCGGTTTCTTGTTCAGGATCTTAAGTACGCCAAAACCGTCAAGTTCGGGCATCATAACATCACACAGTATAAGATCAGGGTCTTCATTCATCGCCATTTCTACACCTTCTTTCCCGTTCACTGCTGATACGACTTCATAATCTGATAGCTCGAGAATCTCGCAGATGTTTTCCCTAACTTCAACATTGTCTTCTATGACTAATATTTTCTTCATTGCAATTTTATTGGATCGGTATTCTTACTCTAAAGTTACTTCCTTTTTTAGGAGCACTTGTAAAAGTAATGTTACCATTTAACAAATCTAAATACCTTTTAACAATATTTAAACCCAGGCCTGTTCCCTGAATATTCTCAACATTAGACGCCCTGAAAAAACGTTCGAACATATATTTCTGTTCATTTTCAGGTATTCCTATCCCCTCATCGATGATTTCAATGATCAATGCTTCTTTTAGATAGGTCGCATGACATCTTATCGTCGTATTTTCAGGACTATATTTTATAGCATTTGAAACCAGGTTGAACAACACATTCTTAAGAATCCGTATATCGGTTTTAACCGGCCTGGAATCACCTGTTGTCATTTGCACAATTTGCTGACCATCTTTTAACAATCCCCTGATTTCATCTGCAACCGTATCGATCAATTCCACAAAATTCATATCCTTCAAGACCAGGTCAACTTTGTTTTCTTCAAGCTTGCTTAAAGATAGAAAGTCGTTGAGTATGCCGGTTAGATTTGATACTGCCGACTTGATTCTTTCAACATGCTTTTCTCTTTTGTCATTACTTTGCTCATCTGTATATTTACTAATTATGGAAGCAGAAGACATCACTGTACTTAAAGGTGTTCTAAATTCATGTGAAGCCATTGATACAAACCTGGACTTAAGTTCATTGAGTATTCTTTCTTTCTCCAGCGCTTCTTTAAGTTTGCCCTGGCTCCTTTCCAATTGTTTATTGGTAAATAATAATTTATTGACAACACTTTCCAGTTCATTGGTTCTTTCTTCAACTTTTTCCTCCAGTCTTTCATTGGACTCGCGAAGTTCTTCCTCTATGCCTTTTATCTCAGAAAGGTCATGAACGATCCCGGTGTATATAACACGGTCATTCAGTTTGACTTCACTGACGGCCAACCTTATAGGAAAAACCTCCCCCGACTTCTTGCATCCTTCGACTTCACGACCAATACCAATAATTTTTGGATGTCGTGTTTTTGTATAATTTTCCAGGTAATCATCATGCTCTCTTTTGTATGGCTGAGGCATTAACATCTTGATGTTATTACCCAGCATTTCTTCCCTGGAAAAGCCAAACATATTTAAAACAGCACTATTCACAGACTCTATATTACCGTATTTATCGATCGTAATAATCCCGTCAATAGCTGTCTCGATAATCGCTTCCAGGCGTTGCGCCAGTTCTTTTAGTTCTTTTTTCAATCCTTTTCTTAGTTGATAATTATCAATTTATCGCATGATATGTATCATTAATAACCGCAAGGTACAAAGCTAAATTTGAATAAAAATATAGACTATGAATATATTAGATCCTGTTTCTACCATCATGACAACTAATGTGACTTCAGTATCTCCGGAAGATACAATGAAAAAGGTAGAAGAAATTTTCCAGAATGAAAGATTTCACCACTTACCTGTTGTTTGGGAAGGACACTTAGTTGGCATGGTGAGCAAATCGGATTACTTGTTTTTCAAGAGAGGTTTCAATGATGACACGACAGACGCTCGTGTGGACTTGCTGCGGCTAAAGACAAGGAAAGTCAAAGAATTTATGACATCAGGATTGGCACATCTTGAACCAGAAGACAAAATCAATGTCGCCCTGGAAGTTTTCAAAGAAAATATTTTCCATGCTATCCCGGTTGTCAAAGAAGGCAAACTGGTAGGCATTGTGACAACACTTGATGTAATAAGACAATTAGCAGAAACAGGAGAAAAAACATACAGACTAAAGGAATAATATGATCAACCTTAAAATGTATGGACAGCCTTCATCTGTATACGAGTATGTAAAGATGATGATGATCAAGCAGGCAGAGAAGGCCGGGCTGGAATTGAATATTGAAGAAATAAATGACCTTGACATAATTATTTCAGAGGAAATCGAGTCCATACCGACGATTAAGGTGAATAATCATATTGATATGAGATATCAGAAAGATGAAGATATCAATGAATTTGTTAGAGAACTGAATTCCAAAATCCTGA
Organism: Bacteroidia bacterium; assembly: GCA_018680275.1. GTDB lineage: Bacteria > Bacteroidota > Bacteroidia > Chitinophagales > Saprospiraceae > RFSX01. Next base: position 5,008 of record JAHHJO010000409.1, on the reverse strand, counting down.
AAGAAGAAAATTATGGCAATATGAAAAAGATTCTTGTCCCAATAGATTTCTCTGAAACTTCAGAAAATGCATGTGCATTTGCAATGGGTCTTTCAAAAGATGTTAATGGAATTTTAAAAGTAGTTCATAGTTATATTCCCAAAGCGCTAAACATGGAGGGCGCAGTATATATTGATCCTGAAATAGAGAATCTGAGACGAGAACAACTCGATTCATTTGTAGACAAGCTAAATTCCAGCTGGATCGGTGAAACTGTCACTACCCCATTAATTGAAAAAGATTTTGTTACCGGATTTGCAGGCAAGGAAATTCCGGAACTTGCTTCAAAGGACGGACAATGCATGATCGTTATTGGCAGTACCGGAAGTAGTGGTTCACTAAAAACGATTTTTGGTTCTGTGTCAACAATGATTGCAAAAGATGCGACTTGTCCTGTTTTTGTTGTGCCACCAAACACCAATTATGGTCCTATCAATAAAATTGCTTATGCCGCAGATGATTTTGATATCGATAGCAGTGTTGTGGAAGATCTGATATACTACACCAGTATTTTTGGCGCTGAACTTCATTTAGCCCATGTAGATGATGAAAAGACGTCTGAACTTAACAAATTGCAAAGCAGACTTTTACTGGAAAATCCAGAACTGAAAATTTACATGCATGTAATAAATGCTGATGGAATAGTTGAAGGCCTCAACGAATTTGTCGAAGAGCAAGGTATTCAATTGCTGGCAATGACCAAGCAAAAAAGAACTTTCCTCGACAGTTTGTTCCATTCAAGTATAACCAAAAGGATGACAATCAATACCAAAATACCATTATTAGTGTTGCACAGATAAAAAGACGTTATGATGAAGATTCTGATTCCGGTCGATTTTACAGAAGTAGCTTTCAATGCATTGAAATTTGCGATAAGGCGATACGGTATGGATGCTGAATATCATGTTGTACATGTGTATTCAGGACTGGCAACTGCAGACAATCCATTACCCACTGACAGCAGTATTCAAATCACAGAATCTACTGAAGCACAAATTGAAAAAATCATTCTTGATTCACTGGAATTAGAAAAACTTCCAGAAAACATAATTATCAGGACTGTCAGTGGTGAAACAATATCAAGCCTGGTATCAATATCAAAAGAAGAAGATTTCAACCAGGCCATCCTGGGTACCAGGGATAATTATGACATGCTTGACAGATGGTTTGGCACCACTTCCCTTGGCCTTGTCAAAAAACTTGATCTGCCTGTACTGCTTATACCGAGATATTCATCGTACAACAAATACAAGAAAGTAGTCATCGCCAGTGATCATCATTTGAAAGATGAAAAATTAATCTCGAAAATCAAAGATTGGAATCAAACGCATAAAGCATATCTCAAATTTCTTCATGTTAGATCAGATGCTGAAGAAGGGTTTGTGGAAGAAAGTGAACAACTTGTAAAAACACTTTTTGAAGAAGACGATCCGGAATATGGATTTGAGATCACTGCTATCAAAAGTAAAAAAGTAACGGAATCATTACTGGCATCTGCCTATAATTTCAAAGCAGATCTTTTGATTATTCTTGCAGAAAAACATTCGTACCTACATACCCTTGTTTTTCAAAGTGTATCAAAAGAGATTATATTGAAATCTTCGATACCGGTTTTATTCCTGCATACAGAAAGTTAAAAAATGAAAATACTTTGTCCCATAGATTTCTCTCAGGCTTCAGTCAATGCTGTGAAATGGATCGTTCAGTTCCTTGACTACCTGGGTGAAGGTGAAGTTCATCTTTTACATACTGTCAATGCCCAACGAAGATCCGGGTTATTTGTCCCCCTGGATGAAATGTTCATGGAAAAAGCCAATGTTGATGTTGCACAACTGATAGAATCCATGCGCAAGATCAGCGATAAAGTCAAATTTTCCAGTGAAGTGGTCGTTGCTGATCCAAAGAGATATATTGTTGCACTCAGCAAGAGAAAAATATATGACTGGATTGTTACCGGCACAAAGGGTTTGACCGCTCTTAAAAATATAACTGTTGGTTCGGTCACTGAATATATCATTGAACACTCGGATAATATCATCCTGGCAATACCTGAAGAAGCCTCTTTTGATGAATTCAAAGTAATGGTATTGGGAGTGGATGACCAAATTCTCGATGATGGACAAATTCTTGACCCGGTCAAAAATTTATGCAATCTATTTGATGCAAGACTTTATATGGTACATGTTCGTCGGAAAGATGATTCCGTTTTCGAATATGACCCTGCACTGGATATTTATCTTGAAGATGTCAACTATGAATATAAGGCTCTTGAATATGAAAATTCAGTCGCAGAAACGATAACCGAGTATTGTGAATATGTGAAAGCTGATATGTTGATTATGATTCACAGGAAGAAAAATTGGCTTGAAAGACTATTTGTAAGGAGTATAACAAAATCTGAATTATTTGAAATAAAGACGCCGTTGCTAATACTCCATTCAGATTAAAATTATCAAAAGATAACTTTATTAACTCTAGATAAGTGTTTTGTAATACGCCCGCCGAGAAAGTTTCGGTGGGTGTTTTTTATTTTAGCAATCGGGGTATGGCTCCTGCCATACCTGCATTGTAGACAAACAATGTCAGTTCATTCTTGTCTGACATATTAATTATCCATTCAGTAAATATATTCTCCTGAATTCTACCAGACAGTTTTAATCCCAGCATCACTACCCTATTTTTTTCACTTTCAGTTTTAATGATTTCCATGGCATCATTTTCATCTATATAAAGTTTAACCTTACCCTTTATCCTGGCCTTGTTCAGTTGCTGATATATTTTGGCTTTGAATTCTTGAGCCTTTTCCTGGCTTCGTACGACCGATGCAATTTCAATTTCATAGTTCCTGTAATCTTGATTAAGTCTCATCAAATGTGCCAGTAACAGCATCAGGTCTGCATTATTATCCTTCCCTCCCCACCAAATCAAAATCTTATCTTCGGCATTCTCTTTTCTTGGCCCAAATCTTGAGTAGATGATATTCTTTCCTGATTCAGCCATTGATATAAGTTTTCGAAATTGGTCTTTTCTGGATTCCTCTTTTTCAGAAACACCCTCCATAATAGTGTTGGATTTTAATCCTGCAATTCCATGTGCCCTGGCTATTTCCAATGATCCGTTACGATAATTCCTGACAACATTGACTTCACAAAATGCTTCTATCCCAGATTCAGTCAGGTCTTCATGCATCTGTTCGAGTCTTTGACCTATATCTTCCTGGCTTTCGAACGCACCCAAATCTACCATCTGACAGAGTGTGAGGACACCTTTTGATTCAGCGATCGCTGCGCCCAGTTTAACCTGTTCTATATTTTCCATGACATTTGACATAAACAAAAGGATCTGTGGTCGCCAATTCCTCGGGTTCCTGGATCTTTTACTATGACTTAATAAGGCACGTTTGGCAATATTCAACAACAATCCTGACCCCACATCTCCCCAATTCTGTTCAAGCGTTCTGCGACTCAAAACGAAAAAAATGACTGCTTCTATGACTATGGCGATCAGGCATGCCCATGGACTGATGAGAAACATGACAAAAACTGCCCCGCCAACACCCAATAGTGAAACATACCAGGGGACCTTGATCTTGGGTCTGTAATGAGGCTCTGCAACAATGACTTCAATGGCAGCACTCAGGTTTATTGCCACATATAATGTAAGGAACAAAACTGATACCAGTACCGCTACAGTATTCAGACCTCCAAGCAAAACAGCAAGGAGAGCAATTATTCCTGTTCCCCAGGTTGCAAAAGCTGGTTGTCCGGATGGACTTAGTTTGGAAAACAGGCTTGGAGCAAGTCCATCATCGGCCAGAGCCTGTAAGACTCTTGGCCCGTTGAGAATACTTCCGAATGCAGATGAAAGAATAGCACCCAGGACTGCCGGAATAATAAGGAAACTGCCCAGGAGAGCAAGGTTGGACCAAACTTCGATACCGCGTTCTGGATCTGCAATCATCAGTGGATCGGTTTTAGCAGAGGATGCGATAAATACAGGAATCAGAAGATAGATAAACAGGCATGTTAAAACTGCTCCAATTGTTCCTATTGGAATGGATTTCTTAGGATCTTTTAAATCCCCACTCATTCCAATTCCAGCTGTAAATCCTGTCACAGCCGGGAAAAACACGGCAAAAACATACCAAAACCCTTTTGGCGCTGTCTCGTAATTAGCTTCAAAGGATGGGGTCTGAAGTGGTCCTGTCAATACGCCTGCAATGAGTGCAATGATTGACGCTATAACCAGGATGAAAATCGGGATCTGGGCTTTTAAAACAAGCTCTGCACTTTTACCTGATAGCAAGGTAACAATGACAATTATCCCTGCTGTAAGTAATTGTGTACTGTTCTCGGGCAATGCGCCCCATGAGGATGGCCAGAACATAATCGAAGCTTCAGCAAGCCCGAATGCATAGAAAGTAACACTCAGAGTCCTGCAAAAATAAAGGGGTATTCCAATAGCACCGCCCATTTCCAGGCCCAGACTTCTTGAAACCATATAATATTCTCCACCTGCACCCACAAGCATATTTGTTGAGATCGCAGAAGCACTCAAGCCGGTAATCAATGTAATTGAACTGGCAACCACAACGATTAAAAGTGTAAGGCCCAGGCCTACATTGGAAAGAACCCACCCAAAGCGCAGGTACATTATTAATCCAAGAATTGTCAATACACTGGGGGTGAACACACCCAGCAAGGTTCCAAATTTTTTCTGTTTAATGATTTGACTCACATCTTAGCTTCTGCTTAAGCGAATATAGTGAATCAAAAATACAGAGATTAACAAGCAGGAAGCTTATTCGATCACAAGGCCAACAATTTCAACAGGCTTGAAATTTTTTATTTCATTCGCAATTTTCTTGTAATAGTCCCAATGTTCCTTTTCATTGATAAATACCGGGATAAGTACACAATCGATATTCTTGGAGGCCACAATATCATTGATTTCATCGCAACTCATGGCC
>JAHHJO010000575.1:0-4446 GCA_018680275.1 Bacteroidia bacterium | reverse complement strand
ACTCTATCATTCCAGTTGATTACAGAAGAATTTCAATCGATCAATTGCACACAGGATATAACCAGGACTTATGGTATATACGATACTTGTGGAATGATCTCTGAATGTAGTCATATGATCATTATTACTGATAGTCTTCCGCCGATGATAGATTCCGAACCGGAATTATTGTCGATTCCTTGTGATGTTTCCGGAAATGACCAGCTAATTGAAAATTGGACAGACAATTATGGAAATGCAACGGCATCAGATAATTGTGGTATTGAAACAACTGCCTTTGAATTATTAGAAGAAGAGATTACTGGATCCGGAACGCTCTTAAGACAGAAATATCTGTACACTGTGACCGATTCATGCGGAAATACTTCTTCTTCCGAAGCAATTATTGAATTTATTGATAATGAAGCTCCTCAATTGATCGAATCGGCTTCTGATACTTCAATTGTTAATAACAACCAGGTATTTGTAGCTATTGGGAATTGGTTGATGAATAATGGTGGGGCAATAGCCAGTGATAATTGTTCTGAGTTGGAATGGTCAAACGACTTCATTACGATTGATACCTCTATTACAAACAATTCAGTTTTAGTCACATTTACAGCTACGGATGAAAATGGAAATAGTATTCAGATTTCAGCCACGATCTACCTGGTTGACGATACACAACCCGAATTGATCACTGAAGCACAGGATGTCACTATCACATGTGATCAAACAGATCTTGAAAATCAGTATGATAACTGGTTAATTACAAATGGAGGTGCTGTCGCCCAAAATTTATGTACACCATTCACATGGACACAGGATGTTGTAGATGTCCAGGAAGGATGTGGAGAAGAAAAAATCACAGAAGTTTTATTTACGGTCACTGATACTTGTGGAAATATCCTGAGTACATCGGCCAGTTTCAGAGTAATTGATAGCCAGGCTCCAGCTTTTATTCAATTACCACAGGATCTCGTACTTACCGGAAGCGATGAAGCAGAAAACAGGGACCAGGTGGACCGATGGATTGAGAAAAATGGTGGAGCAATAGCTGAAGAAAAATGTGGCCAGCTATACTGGGATGTTAAATATTCAGAAGCCACCCTGGGCTGCGGATCTGACATCGTAGGCATCGCAGATTTTATTGTCATAGATGAGTGTGGTAATTCAAACGTTGCGACTGCGTATGTCTATAATTCTGGTAACAAAATTGTCTCTAACAGCTATTCAGCAGGTTCTGCAATTATAAACATGAGTGTAATGCCACAGACCTATGAAAACGGCTTATTGCCTTATGGCTTGATTTATGAATTGGCTGGATTACAAATTCCGGTAGACTGGGTTATTAAAAGAGCTAAAAAACTAAATGATATTGATTTCAGCATCGATGGTATAGAATTCAGATCAGGCGCATTTATTATAAGACGAGAGTTTATGGATAATGATCGTTCGGTAAGGCCATTATTAAGTGAATGGGAGGCGAAAGGTGTCGTGATCCATTTTGCGTCAACAGATTTTAATGCGCCTCTGTATAAAACAATCAGGTCATTTCCGAAAGTCATCATCGATGGGAACAATGCTCAATTAATAGAAAATGCATTTTATAATAGAAGTGATATTCCTGCTGAAGCTTATTCCAAAGGATTGCCTTCAGACCTGGGAAGTTGTGAACAATTATATGTCCTGACGCATGGTGACCCACATACCTGGAATCTTGACGAGGTTTCAATACTAAAGAATTATATAGAAAACGGTGGATCAATTTGGGTAGGATGTCATGCAGTGAGTGCATTCGAAACATATACAAATTCTTCCATGGAGGATGCATGTATCAGCGACCTGAATCTTCTAAGTAACTCAGGCATGATACCATGGTCAAATAGTAATTCATGTTCAATTGAAAAACATAACAACAGCAACAATACCCCGTTTGCTTATGATTCGTTACGGGGAAGTTTGCCTGTATTCCAGTTCATGGGTAGAATGGATAAAGCATACCAGGCTGGTTCGGAACAAATAATGATGCCTAACCCGGATGGATGGAGGAGTACAACACAACTCCTGGTAACCGATACGATGCACTCACAGGTTTTGGCGAATGGTGGTGCACTTTCACCAGGCCCTGCCGCCTTAGTAGCTTATGGTCCTGCTTATGGTGATATAGAACTTGGAAAAGTTCTTTACCAGACATCACATAATATTGCAACTGGAGATGAACAGGAAGATGTTGCTGCCGCCAGGTTATTTGGAAACTTCCTTCTTGAATCTTCCGGTTCTGGTAATACACTTGAGGTATGTTCTTCGGTTGTGACAGAGGAGGTAAGTTGTGGTATAGAATATGTCCTGGATGCTGAAGTAAAAAGTTCTACGCCGTTCATTTCAAACTGGAACTCAAATTGTAGCGGAATTATAATCAATCCTGACAGTTTACGAGCAAGATACATTCCTGTAGACAGTGAGTCCGGTGATTGTATTATCAGGTTAACGGTATCCAATGATTGTAATCATATTGATTATATCGCCCACAATATTGTCCTGATCGATACGATCGAGCCGGAATTGATCAAAGAAGCTGAAGACCTGGTTCTTGTATACGAGGATTCTGCTAGCATGCAATTAAAAATCCAGCAATGGCTGGACATGCATGGAATGGCTGAGGCTATTGATGATTGCAATTTGAACTGGGAAAATAATTATGTACCTTTTTCAATCTCATTAGCTGATCTGCCATATACTTACCCCGTAACTTTCTTTGCAGACGATGATAAAAAAAGTGCAGGTGTTGTGACACTTGGTAATATAATAGTTGTAGTTCAGCCCGGAGACCTTGTTGTGGAATGTGATGGTTCAGGCAATGTAGCAGAACTGACTAATTGGCTTGACACACATGCAGGCGTTGTGATTTCAGGACTTTGCGTGGACCAGGTTTGGACCGATGACTTTACCGGCTTAAGTGATGATTGCGGAGAAACCGGTTCAGCCACAGTGACATTTACGGTGACGGATAATTGCAGCAACCAGGCGACGATTACAGCTTCATTTACTATTGTGGATACGCAGTCTCCGAATTTAGTTTGTCCACCGGACACACTTGGAAACTGTTCGATTTCTGAAATCCAGCCCTATTTAACCCTCCTTGACTTTATCAATGCCGGAGGTATAGCTGATGATATGTGTGCAGTGGATTCAACGTCCTTCTTTCCTATATCTGAAGTAACTGATGAAGGAGAATGTCCGGAGACTTATACAAGGGTATACGTGGTTTCTGATGAATGCGGTAATGGATCCACTTGTAGCCAGGATATAATCCTTCAATTCAAGGAGGAAGACGCTCCAAGTATATCATGTCCGCCCCAGATCACGATTGATTGTCATATAGATAATGCACCTCCCTACGCTACATTCGATGAATTTCTGACTGCGGGAGGATCGGCAAGTGATGGTTGCCAGATAGATTCGACAAGCTTAACATTATTGTCACAAGGTGCAGATAAATTCTGTGGGGGATCAGTCACACGTGTTTATGAAATTTCGGATATGTGTGGTAACAAAGATAATTGTCAGCACAAAATCATAGTTGATGACACAACAGTTCCTACGATTTCATGTCCTGATACGATATATGGTTTGTGCCTGATCACAGAAATCCCTCCGTATACCTACACAGAATTCCTGGATGCTGGCGGCTCTGCATCAGATAATTGTGGATTGGATACCCTGACTTTCGGTCAGGCTGGTTTGTCTCATGACAACCAGGATTGTCCAAGAACCTACTTGAGAACTTATGAAATAGAAGATGACTGTGGAAATGTGGCAGAATGTGATCAGACCATCATTATTCATGATACCATTCCGCCTGTTCTGACATGTCCTGATACGCTATTTCTTGTATGTAACATTCTTGAGGAGGGGCCATTTAGTACTTACAACAATTTTTTAAATGGCGGGGCAACAGGGTTTGATGATTGTGAAATCAACACGAACAGTTTTACATTGCTTTCCGAGATCTCTAATGGGGAGTCTTGTCCTGAAACTGTAACACGAACTTATGAAGTTTCAGATGAATGTGGTAATGCAACTTCATGTGATCAAATTGTTTTCATAAATGATGAAATTGCTCCTACAGTACAATGTCCTAATGATCTGACTGCTGATTGTAATGATAATCTCCCTGCACCTTATACAGATTTTCCTGCATTTGACAGTGCACCGAATGGGAGTGCCAGTGATAATTGTGCAATCAATGGGTTCTCTGTGGAACTAATAAGTGAAACAAGCAATAATGCTTCTTGTCCGGAGGGTATAACAAGGGTTTATGCCGTTTCAGATAATTGTGACAATCAAGCAACATGTGAGCAAGTGATTACTGTGAATGATTTTATTGAACCAGTGTTTATCTGTCCTGATGATTTTACAGCCAATGTGTGTGATATCATTGAAGAACCGCCATACACCAATCTT
>JAHHJO010000134.1:0-3063 GCA_018680275.1 Bacteroidia bacterium | reverse complement strand
TATCTGGACTGTTCCTGAAGACATCAGCCTTATTGGTATTTCTCCCCACATGCATTTACTCGGACAACACTGGGAAGTCTATCTTGAGCAGCCAGATGGTGAAATCATCAATCTTGTCAGAATAAATGAATGGGATTTTAACTGGCAGGGAGGATATTATTTTAACAGGTTTATTGTGGCAGAAAAAGGAGCACGCGTTCATGCGATTGCCAGTTATGACAACACAACGGAAAATCCTAACAATCCTTCAAGTCCTCCGCAGTTTACAACCTGGGGAGAAGGCACTGAAGATGAAATGTATTATTTACCAATTTCATTTGTACCGTACCAGGCCGGCGATGAAAATGTTGTATTTGGTGAAGAAACCACCAGCCTTGAAGATTTGATCGCTGGTTTCCCTGAAAATAAAATGTATCCTATTTTCCCCAACCCAGTTGAGTCTTATGTGAATGCCGGTTTCAGTCTGGAACAAGGAACAAGTGTCAGAATCGAAATTATCGACCTCAATGGAAGAAAAATCAGGACATTAAGGGACAATGAGTTTTTCAATGCAGGTAAGCATATTATAAATTTTGAGGCCTCAAGCCTTGAAACTGGCCCTTATATGCTTCGAATTTCATCGTCAAAGCTAAATATGACCCAGAAGTTTATTAAACCATAATATTTAAATTAAAAATCATGGCTGCCAAACATTATTTGGCAGCCTTTTTTATTTTTGTGCACAATTAAAAAAACTAAATAAAATCAAAATGGCAAAAAAAATAGCTATTAACGGATTTGGAAGAATTGGAAGACTTACATTTCGTAATCTTTTCAACCAGGAAGATATCGAAATAGTAGGAATCAATGATCTTACTGATAATAATACCCTGGCCCACCTACTGCGAAGAGACAGTGCCCATGGTCCATACGATGCAGATATTTCAGCTACAGATGAGCATATTATTGTTAATGGTCAAAAGATTGTAGCCACTGCAATCAGGAACCCGGCCGAACTACCATGGGCTGAACTGGGTGTTGACCTGGTTCTTGAATGTACAGGTATATTCAGAACGAAAGAGCAAATGCAATTGCATATTGATGCAGGTGCTAAAAAAGTTCTTGTTTCAGCTCCTGCGAAAGGAGAAGGTGTAAAAACTATTGTTCTTGGTGTCAATGACAATGAGATAACAGGAGATGAGGTTTTCATGAGTAATGCTTCATGCACAACCAATTGTCTGGCACCGGTATGTAAGGTAATCAGCGATAACTGGGGATTAGTCCAGGGATCTATGACAACGACCCATGCATATACATCTGACCAGAAGATTCAGGACTCACCTCATAGTGACCTGAGGAGAGCACGGGCTGCCGCATTCAATATTGTTCCAACATCTACAGGTGCTGCAAATGCCGTCGGAAAGGTACTTCCTGATATTAAAGGCAAGTTGTTTGCCATTGCTTTAAGAGTACCAATTATTACAGGGTCCTTGGTAGAATTAAATGTACTTGTAGAGAAAGATGTTACAGTTGAAGAGATCAATGAAACATTCAAAAAATATTCTGAAGGTTCCATGAAAGGTGTTCTCCAATATTCTGAAGAACCACTTGTATCTTCTGATATTGTGAGAAATCCATATTCATCCATCTTTGATTCACAGCTTACAAGCGTATTGGGCAAAATGATTAAAGTGGTTTCATGGTATGATAATGAGGCTGGTTATTCTGCAAGATTGGCTGACCTGGCTCTAAGAATAGCATAGTCACATATGGAATTCAAAAATAAACGTGTCCTGATCCGGGTGGACTTTAATGTTCCATTGGATAAGGACTACAAAATCACCGATGACACAAGGATCAGGAAAGCGCTTCCTACCATAGAAGATATTCTTGATAAAGGTGCATCGGTGATTCTTTGTTCTCACCTCGGCAGGCCAGGAAAAAAACTCAATGAGGACGGTTCGATGAATGTTGAAAAATTTACTTTAAGGCATCTGGTCCCTCATCTTTCTGCTCTTCTGAACAGAGAAATAAAATTCGCATCGGATACGGTAGGTTCCGATGCATTTGACAAGGCACTGGCACTGAATCCTGGAGAGGTGCTGCTTTTGGAAAATACGCGTTTCGAAAAAGGTGAAAAGACAGGAGACGAAGAAATGGCTGCCAAACTTTCCAAACTGGCAGACATCTATATCAATGATGCTTTCGGAACAGCGCACAGGGAACATGCCTCTACAGCAACCGTTGCCAGGTTTTTCCGTAAAGATCAAAAAGGATTCGGGCTTTTGATGAGGAAAGAAATCGAGAACGCTGAAAAGGTAATGAATAGTCCGAGAAGACCATTCACTGCCATCCTTGGAGGCGCCAAAGTATCGGACAAGATCCAGCTCATTGAGAAGCTCATGGATTTTACTGATAACATTTTGATAGGTGGTGGCATGAGTTTTACCTTCATTAAAGCCATGGGCGGACAGGTAGGTTCTTCACTTCTTGAAAAAAGTCATATAGATCTGGCCAATGATCTGATAGCAAGAGCTAAAGAAAGAAATGTAGATCTCCATTTTCCTGTTGATAGCGTCATTGCAGATGATTTTTCAAATGATGCAAACAGAAATATTGTTCCATCTGATGAAATACCTGAAGGATGGATGGGTTTGGATATCGGACCAAAAGCGATCAAAAGATATTCGGAAATCATTATGGATTCCAGAACGATTCTTTGGAATGGACCAGTCGGTGTTTTCGAATTTGAAAACTTCAATTCAGGAACATTAAGGATAGCAGAAGCAGTAGCCCGGTCTACAGAAGATGATGCATTTTCTCTTGTTGGTGGTGGTGATTCGGTTGCGGCGGTCAATCAATCAGGTCTTGCGGATAAGATTTCATATATATCTACCGGGGGTGGTGCATTACTTGAATATCTTGAAGGCAAAAAACTACCTGGCATAAAGGCCATTGAAAAAGAGTATATTGAACAATAGGTTCAACAATATTCTGTTACCATACTCCAGGGGTAAAAAAAAATAATGTCTTCTTTAGTCCAGCCTTTCTATTAGAAGAATAAGGGTAAGTATACTCATTGCC
>JAHHJO010000021.1:0-2138 GCA_018680275.1 Bacteroidia bacterium | reverse complement strand
CCTATATCATGGGAGCAGGTGATAAAATGCCTGAAAGCCTTGAAGCAGTTGGCTATAACATTACTTTGCTTGAACCCGCACAACTTAATAATACAGAATTGGAGAAATTCGATGCCATTGTTATTGGTATCAGAGCATATAACGCCCTTACTGACCTGTGGCTATATAATGACTTACTTTTCGATTATGTAAGCCAGGGAGGCACTCTAATAAGCCAGTATAACACTTCAAGGCGTCTTAACTTTGATCACCTGGCGCCATATCCCATTAAACTATCCCGGAAGAGAGTCACAGATGAATTTGCTGAAATGCGCATAATAAACCCAGACCATAAAGTATTGAACTATCCCAACAAGATTGAAAATCAGGATTTTGATGGCTGGGTACAGGAAAGAGGATTATATTTTGCACAGGAGTGGGACGATAAATATGAGACGATCTGGTCTTGCAATGACAAAAATGAGGAACCACTGGATGGAAGCTTACTTGTGGCAAAACACGGTGAAGGCCATTTCGTGTACACCTCTATTTCATGGTTTCGTCAGTTACCTGCCGGTGTACCCGGGGCCTATCGGATATTTGCAAATTTATTAGCTTTATCTTCTCCAAAAGAAAGACCATGAAAGATCAGCAAAATTTGCCATCGACATTTAACGAAGAATCACCTCTGTTTAAATCCTGGAATAGCTGGTATATCCTGGTGGTTATAGCGAATATATTCATTGTGGGTCTTATTCAATTACTGATCAGCCTAATTTAAAAGGAAATGGGATTATTTGACTGGGCTGTCCTCTTATTTACCGTGGCTTTCATTGTCGGCTATGGCACATGGAAGACAAAAGCAAGTAAAAACATAGAAGGTTACCTCCTTGGTGGGAATGAAGCCAAATGGTGGACAGTCGGACTTTCGGTCATGGCTACCCAGGCCAGTGCCATTACATTCCTTTCCACGCCGGGACAGGCATAACATGACGGCATGGGATTCGCCCAGTTCTACTTTATGCTACCTGTAGCGATGATCATTATCTGTATCACCTTCATTCCACTCTATTATAAACTGAAGGTCTATACAGCATATGAATTCCTGGAAAACAGGTTTGATCTTAAAACACGATCACTCACTTCAATTCTATTCCTGATCCAGAGAGGATTGGCCACGGGTATAACCATTTATGCGCCAGCTATTATCATTTCATCTGTCATGCACTGGAGTTTGAACATGACGACAATTATTGTTGGCGTCGTTTCGGTATTGTACACTATGAGTGGTGGCACAAAAGCCGTTCATGTGACACACAAACACCAAATGATCGTCATTCTCACCGGCTTGTTTATCATATTCTTTATCCTCCTCAATTATATCACGGAAGATTACAGTTTCACCGAAAATCTGCTCATTGCAAAGGCAAACGATAAACTGGAAATTATAGATACGACATTTGACCTGAATGAAAGATATAATATCTGGTCTTCCCTGGCTGCCTTATTTCTTTTCCTGTCATATTTTGGTACGGATCAAAGCCAGGTACAAAGATATATCAGCGGCAGATCGATCAAGGAAAGCCGTTTAGGTCTGATTATGAATGGAATCATGAAGGTGCCATTACAGATCTTCATTCTTTTTCTTGGTGTCATGGTATTCCTCTTTTATCAGACAAATCATGCCCCGATATTTTTTAATAAGCAGGTCAAGGAGATCCTGGAAAATTCAGACAGTTCCCAGGAACTTCAATCTATTGAAGAAGAATATACAATACTTCTTGACCGCAGAGACGAGGCTAATGAAGCTTTGGTCAATGCATCAAGAAAGGGTGAACCCCAGGAAATCGAAAACTACAAGAAAGCCGTATACGCAATTTCACTGGAAGAAAGATCTTTAAGATCAAAGGTCAAAGATCTAATTGAAGCGCACGATTCAGACCTTGAATCAAATGACAAAGACTATGTCTTTATTAGCTTTATTCTCAATTATTTGCCAAAAGGCCTGATTGGTCTGCTCCTGGCAGTGATATTTTTTGCGGCTATGTCATCTACTGCATCCGAACTCAACGCCCTGGCAGCTACCACTACTGTTGACATTTACAAAAGGAACTTTGTGAAAGATGGCAGTGACATGCATTATGTAAATGCCTCCAAAA
>JAHHJO010000330.1:0-9937 GCA_018680275.1 Bacteroidia bacterium | reverse complement strand
GTACGGTGAGGCGCGTTTGTCGTTCGACATGCCCCGGTAGCTCAGTTGGATAGAGCAACTGACTTCTAATCAGTAGGTCGCAGGTTCGAATCCTGCCGGGGTCACTATTACAAAACTCAGGGTCTGTATTCTAAATACAGACCTTTTTTTACCTCGTCTTGTATCAACTAAATCATTTATGCCCAGGTACAGATTACTTTCAAACAATGAATTAAAGCATTTTGAGAAAGAGTTTATTGAATTCCTGGTTGTCAATGGTATCCAGCCTGATCTTTGGCAAAGAATGAAAGAAGAGAATTCAAACGAAGTTGAAAAAATAGTTGAATTGTTTAGTGAGGTCATTTTTGAAAATATTGCCAGGAAAACCAGGTACCTGGCTTATATAAACAGTTCCCAGTTATTCGTATTCAATTTCGAAAAAGACAAAGGCTGTTTATTAATTGTTGAAACGGATTCCCCCCCAATGCCAACGTGCAGGTCGGAGAATGAAATACTTCAGTATATACAAAATCATGAAGAAAACCTGCTTATCACATTCCAGGAAAAAGACTACATCGAATCAAGAGAAGAAGAAGTATTCAGAATGATGCAATCATGTATGTTAATCAATTCAAATGTGTATGATACCTTATTCAAGATCTATAATGCAAGATCGGGAACATAGGTGTGTACTACCCCCTTCCATATGTGTAGTGAATAAGAGTAAGGAAGTGATATATAAATATTCAGTTCGTTTTACTATTTTAGTTATTATTCTAAATAATTAAAATTACCAGTTTATGAAACAAACAATCAAACTTCTTGCGGTTACCCTGTTTGTAGTTGCCTTCACTTCATCAGCATATTGTATCAAACCAACACCTACAAATGCTTTTGATCTGGAGAAAACGACAATAGGAGATTTCCTGGATATGAAGTTTAAAGACTACAAGAAATTATCCAGCGAAAAACTTAAACCCAAAGACCGGATTAATTTTATTATCGCTAAAAAGATCGTCAGGAAGCAAATAAAAGAATTAGATATAGACCAGGACATGACTATCCTGGAATTAAATACAGCAGCTGCTGCTGCCGGCAGCAACGATAAAAATTATGTCACTGCCATATTGCTTTCATTCTTCCTGGGAGGACTGGGAATAGACAGATTTTACCTCGGATATACTGGCCTCGGAATCCTTAAACTGTTGACATTAGGTGGCCTTGGCATATGGGCTCTGATCGACTTTGTACTTATTGTTACAAAGAGTTTAAAACCTAAAAACGGGGAATATATAGATTAAACAAAAAAGGACATTAAATAAAAAAGAGTTCAAACAGCAATAGTTTGAACTCTTTTTTTTTAGCTGACAATCAGATTTATATTCTGATCTCATCTTTTTTTCTCATTGTCTGAATTATTGTCTTTGTCCGACAATCGTACAATTATCAACGATATCTGTAAGCGGTGTTTTGACAGTCACCATTACGTTTCCATTTAAAGTATTGTTATTGTTAGACATTGTAGCCGAACCTTCTCCTATAACATCTCCCATAATTGTTCCGATAAAAGGAACATTAGGAATCACGACATCCTTTAATTCGTCACTTATGGTTAAAGTACCATTGGCTACCGTCCCTCGGAGAGATACATCTACACCACTGATCGGAATATTCAGAATGACTTCTGTTTTATTAGCTTCATCCAATGAAGGGTCAATTTTAATAATCAGGCTGTCATTACTTACAAAAGCAAGTGTCATTGGACATGCGAAAACAGACAGGTATTCACCGATAAAGGCATCCCTTTCATAAGCGCATGAACCATCATCAATTGTCGCATCGGCGTTGTAATTTGTACTTTGGGGATCTGTACATCCTTCTACATCGTCATCACCACAACTTTGAATACTCATAACTCCAAATGCGAAAGCAGTCATCAGGAAAATTGAAAATAAGTTTGTTCTGATCTTCATAGTGTTTCTTTTAGTTTTAATTATGAAGATAAAATTAGAAATTATATCCTGACATTTATTGCTGAATGCAAACTATAATCTGCGAAAACCATTATTATTCACAGAGAAAGTCCTTTAATTTGTAGCTCAAATCAAATCCATGCAATTAAAAACTGAAACAGAAGTGCAACTGAACTCGATCGAAGAAGCAATCGAAGACATTAAAAACGGTAAAATCATTATTGTTGTAGACGATGAGGATCGTGAAAATGAAGGAGATTTTATATGTGCTGCTGAGAAAGTAACTCCTGAGATTATCAACTTTATGGCTACACACGGGCGTGGATTGATTTGCACACCCATCACATTACAAAGAGCCAGGGAATTAGATCTGGCCAAAATGGTAAGTACCAATACTGCATTGCATGAAACGGCATTTACTGTATCTATCGACCTGATAGGACATGGTTGTACAACCGGTATTTCAGCATATGATCGGGCAACAGGGATCAATGCAATTGTGAAGCATGAAACAAATGCACTTGATTTTGCAAGACCAGGGCATATATTTCCTCTTGTAGCTGAAGAAGGTGGGGTATTAAGACGCACAGGGCATACTGAAGCAGCTGTAGACCTGGCCAGAATGGCTGGACTCTATCCCGCAGGTACTCTTGTAGAAATCCTCAACCCGGATGGATCCATGGCACGATTACCACATCTATTGAACATGTCAAAAGCACTGGATCTCAAGATAATTTCAATAAAAGACCTGGTTGCCTACAGGATGGAAAAAGAAAGGCTTGTAGAGAGAAAAACGAGTGTGGGCCTTGATACCCAGTATGGTGAAATTGAGGTTATCGCTTTCCAGGAAATAAATTCAGGATTAACACATCTTGCCATAAAAAAAGGCCACTGGGATAAAGGAGAAGCAGTACTTACCCGTGTGCATTCCTCTTCAAACACGGGAGATATACTTGGTGCACTGCTCGATGGGTATGGCAGACAATTACATAAAACGCTGGAATTGATAAAAGAGGATGGAAAGGGTGTTTTATTGTATTTAAGACACAATGAGGAAGAAAACCATATTATCAACACACTGGAATCACTCAAAAAACAATTGAATAACGGACAACACCCTAACCCGTTTCCTCATCATACAAGCAGCAGTGAACAAAGAGGCCTGGGTATCGGCGCACAAATTCTAAACGAATTGAATATCAGTAAAATCAGGCTATTAACAAATAATCCAAGAAAACGTGTAGGACTTATTGGTTACGGTCTCGAAATTGTAGAAAATATACCTATTCGTAAAAACGGGGAATAGATGACTCCTGAAGAGATTGTAGAAAAAATGTATAACAACGATGATTTCAGCAAATGGCTGGGCATCGAAAGGGTAAAAATAAGTCCCGGACATTGCATATTGCGGATGACAGTCCGAAAGGAAATGACGAATGGATTTGACATTGCACATGGAGGCATTTCCTATTCCTTCGCAGACAGCGCATTTGCATTCGCCTCCAATAGCCGGGGCAGGATCGCTGTGTCTATAGAAACTTCTATTTCCCATACTGCAGCAATTCATTCAGGTGATACACTGACAGCAACAGCAGTTGAAGAAAACCTTTCTAATAAATTGGGGCAATACAGGATAAAAGTGACCAACCAACATGATGAGGTTGTCGCATTATTCAGGGGAACAGTCTACAGGAAAGCCCAGGAGTGGACTGGATAGTTTGAATGCCTCAATGCCTCAATGCCTTAATGTCTTAATGTCTTAATGTGTCCATTCCTAAAAGAGGTTGTCATTGTATTAAGTTATTAAATACTAATGCTAAATCAAGGTAGTTTGAACTTGAATTTATTTCATTCTTTCATGATAGAGTACAAAATCACTACTCTACCCCGTTGTCCTGATCTGGAAGCAACTTGTTAAATTGCTTAAAGAGAACAATGATATCCTTGTCTTTCTTAAAGCCAAAATCATTCTGATCTGCGAATGATTCAATTTCATTCTCCATGGCACCAAATTTAGGTAAGAGTTTCTTTTTTCCCTTTTCAAGGCGCATCGGATTTCCTTTTTCCACGCAATAATACAGGTCTTTATATATCTTAAATGAATCGCTGGTTCCCAGATTTGGATGTAAGGAACTACCTCCGCGTTTCTTAAGATTTAATGTGAATTTATTTAGCAGGCTGAGTTCACCATTCACCAAAACTTCAAAATATATTGGAGAAGTTCCATCGAAATCTTCTCCTGATTTCAACGGTACAAAGAGTCTTTGGTTCAACACCACGCCGTTGATCCTGTTGACATTCAGGCTTCTTGTTTCATTGTACACCTTTACTTCCATTCGTTTTTTCTGAATATTAAATCGAAGCATGGTACTTATCAACTCGTTATCCTTGGTATAGACCGTACCTGCAGACCAGGTATCATCCAGGAATGCATCCGGTTTACTGGCTTCAGGATTGGTTATTAATGCAGATATATTTCTGATCTTCACCATTCCCGCATTGATCTCGGTTTTCATCTTGTTCAGAACTTCAACATTCAGAGATTGAGAAGTCGCATCACTATGAAGGAACATAATAACGCACAAAACAAATAACTTAATCCGGAAAATCATTTTTAAACCCTGCATCTTATAAAATTTGAGAGTACGAATTTATTATTTTGAATGATTATATGCAGTTATTTATAATCATTAATCGGACAATTTCATCACTTACTTTACATCAGTATTGAACCATCGACTCAAAGAAGATTGTTAACTTAGAACAACAAATTATGAAATAGTGGATCCTTCAAAAGTTCAGATTGATGTATCGTGGAAAAAAGTGCTTTGGAAGGAGTTCGAATCAGCTTATTTTGATCGAATCAAAATCAACCTGACCGAGGATAAAAACAAAGGTAAAACGATATACCCTCCTGGTCCTTTAATTTTTAATGCGTTTAACCTTACACCATTTGAAAAGGTCAAGGTTGTAATAATCGGACAAGACCCTTATCACGGTCCGGGTGAAGCAATGGGACTTTGTTTTTCGGTACCTAAATCAATAAGAATACCTCCATCCTTGCGAAATATATTTAAAGAACTTGTTGATGATTGTGGTATTTCCATGCCTGAACATGGAGATTTGACAGCTTGGGCGAAGCAAGGTGTGTTTCTCCTGAATGCTATGCTCACTGTTCAGCACAAATCACCAGGGTCTCACAAAAACATCGGATGGCAACAGTTTACTGACGGTGTGATCAGATTACTATCAGAACATAAAAAAGGTATCATTTTTCTTCTTTGGGGTAAATTTGCTCAAGGCAAAAGGGAACTGATTGATGAGATGAAGCATCATGTCCTGGAAGCTGCACATCCTTCACCCCTTGCCAGGAATGCCTATATGGGATCTGCTCATTTTTCCAAAACCAATGAAATATTAAAATCTGCCGGTCAGGATACAATAGATTGGCAAATCCATTAAATTAGCGTTATATGCAAAAGAAATTTAAAATCCTGATCCTCATCACAACAGTTTTAGGATTTACTTCTGTTTTATTGGGAGCATTTGGAAGTCACGTTCTTCCCGATCACCTCGGCCCAAAATCCGTTGATGCCTTTAAAACAGGAGTTCATTATCAGGTTATTCATACCCTGGCCATTTTTTGTACTGCCCTCCTTTACAGGATATACAGAATACGCGGTTTGTTCTTTGTCGGATTGTTTTTCCTGGGAGGTATCCTTTTGTTTTCCGGCAGTTTATATATCCTCTCTCTAAAAGCTGTGCTTGGGATAAATATTGGTAAATGGTTCGGACTGCTGACACCTCTTGGCGGATTGGCTCTCGCCGGATCCTGGGCCGCTATATTTTTTACCGTTATCAGGATAAAAACATAAAGTCTAAAACAAATAGGCAATTATTATATATATCTTTTTATATTCATAAGTAATTTAGTCCCAATGAAAAAATTAGTTATAATCACTTGCCTTCTTTTCGGAGTTTTTTCTGCAGGTATAAGTCAGTTGAGTTTTGCTGCTGGCTCCCAGTTGATTTTAAATGGATCCATATTTGGTGTTCAGGGCAAGGCGATTTATGACATCAATGAATTATGGGCAGGTGCAGGAAGCTTCACCCTCCATCTCGAAAACTCCATTGATTATACCATAGATCTTGATGCACACTATAAAGCTATAGAAATTGGTGACGGTTTTGATCTTTCACCAGTAGGTGGTTTAAGTATATCCAGCAGAAAAGTTAATGGAGATGGTGATTCAGATATTGGGATTAACCTTGGGGCCTTTATATCTTTTACGGCCAGCGAAAGTATCAATGTATATATTGAACCAAAATTAAAGATTGCAGACATCGCAGAAGGCCTTACCATTTCAGGGGGCATATTATTCTGATTCCTTAAGATTTATAAAAATGTACCCGGAAAATATTTTTTCCTGTACTATTCGATTTTAATCAAAAGGTCTTCCTTTCCCGGGAAGGCCTTTTTTGTGTTTCATTAACAATCTGCTAACTATCATTAACATTTACAGCACGTCATTCTATTAATTATTCACTATCAAAATCATGGGAATATGAAAAAGATGACATTTTTACTTGCATGCTTCATTATAGCTTTAAACAATTTCTCATTATTCTCACAAACACAAATTAGTGTCGTGACCGGTTTTCATACCTCGAACACCAAAAGTGAAATGACTGGAGATCTTGTCACATTAAGTCAAATAACAAATTTCAGTGCAGGTCTTATGGCTGAAAGAAAACTGGATGATATCCTGACATTAATGACAGGTGTCATTTACCGTAAGAAAGGATTCAGTATGAATGAATCAACCGGTGTCGATGTATTGGGTCTGAACTTGCCATTGGGTGTAAAACTGGAAAATGAGATCAATTACATTGATGTACCGCTCATGTTAAAATACTACATAGATAATTCTTCTCCGGTACAACCATATATTGCTGTCGGACCAAGCCTTGGATACGCACTTTCAGGTACTTTAAGAACCAAGGCCACCGCAATACTTGATTTTACAGTTGCTACTATAGACATGAATTTGTCAAGCAATGATTATAACAGGTTGGATGTTTCGGGAAATGTCCTGGCTGGTGTCAATATTCCATATGGAAATGGAAATGTCAT
This sequence comes from Bacteroidia bacterium, assembly GCA_018680275.1. Classification (GTDB taxonomy): domain Bacteria; phylum Bacteroidota; class Bacteroidia; order Chitinophagales; family Saprospiraceae; genus RFSX01. The sequence goes on along the minus strand of JAHHJO010000330.1, from coordinate 2,851 downwards.
TGCAGAAATAGGCTATGGCCACTCATTTAACAACTTTATTAACCAGGATTTCATAATAGATGCCGGGGGTAAACACCATGGATGGAGTATGAATATAGGCTATGGAATGAAGTTCTAGATTATTTGCTTCTTAATATAAAGTAGGGGTTTCCGTCTCAACGGAAGCCCTTATTAATTATCTGAAAACGGTTCAGTATAAATTTCATCACTTAGTTTTCTTCTGTTTTTCCACCATAGAAAACCGAGTGAAGCAACCAACAAATAAGGGAGAGATAACATATATAAAATTCCCCTGTTCAAGCCTATACCTTCTGTACCTCCTTCACGAAGATTGGATTCAGCAGACATTCGGCACATCGGACACTGAGCATGAACATCTATGATACTCAGGCATACAAAAAGGATAATGAGGAGTAATACACTTTTTTTCATATCAATAACACGGTAATAACATTATATATGCAATCGGTCCGGAGATTGTGACATAAAGCCAGATCGGAAATACCCACCGTGCCATCTTCCTGTGTTTTTCAACTTGGTAGGTAATTCCTCTCACAAAGGTAAATAATGTAAAAGGAAAAATCACAGCCGCAGCGACAATATGTGTAATCAATATTATAAAATATAGATACCTCAGAAAACCATCACCACAATATTTTACGGGCTCATTGGTAATATGGTATAAGACATACATGACCAGGAATACAGCTGAAGTACTCATTGCAGCAATAATTGCTTTCTTATGGTTTTCAATCTGACCGGCTTTAACCTGGACCAATGCAAAAATAAGGATGACAGCAGTCAGAAAATTCAAAATACTGTAAAACAAGGGTAAGCCTGTCGTGTCAAATGGTAATTCTATCTTGATACCCCGCATTAAAACAACTGTCACCAAAATTATAACAGAAAGGATCCATGCCCAGATGTTTAATTTTTTTGCTAATTGAGGATTTGGAGTATACTGCATCAATTGTCTTTTTTTCTTATCGAAATATCCTTTTCTTTTTTCCTGGGTATAATCAGAGATAGATCCTCAACCAGCATACCCAGACTAGCCTCTGAGTTATCAGGATAGACTTGCCTGACATACATGCCTGTATCGATCAAGGCATATTTTACCCCCGAAAGAATGCCTTTCGACCAGGCTGATTTATCACTTGTGAAATATTTTCTTTTATCCTTTGAAGATAAAGTCCTGTTATACATTTCATCACTGGTTACATTTAGCCACTGAAAAGTATTGGCTTTCAAATACTGGTCTATAATAAGGTTTTCCTTATCGTCGATTTCATCATCAAAATTTATAACTGTTGTCTTATAGAACAGGATAGAATACAACTCTTCTTTTTGTTTTCCGGACCAATCAAAATCACGCAATATATGATCCTTTGGCATGAGCGTTTCAATCTTTGACTTTCTCCAATTGAAACCATGTTTCAGGAAATACCATGAACCTATTGGCAGGCCAAAGAGTAAAATGATAATCACAACTGAACGTAAATGCTTCATCAGGATATTGGAAATCTTTTATGGATAAACATAAAAAAAGCCACAATGTTGTGGCCTTTTATTTATCCATGTTTTATTTCTTCCATTTGTTTTATCATGCCTTCCTGGGCTGGTGCTTTAATGGCCCGGGTATCGATTTTCTCTTCATTCTTATCCTTGATAAGGTTTCTCCTTTTCTGCCAATCATTTCCTTCAGCAAAAAATGCGATGACTGCCCAGACGAGCAAGCCAACCGGTAAAAGTACAGAACGTACCAATCCGGGTACTTCGTACTTCATATGCATGAATTCATAAACAATATAGTATGCCTTTGTAAGACTAAGTACAATCATAATCAGTCCCATCAGTATCAATGACATATGTACTCCCTCAATTAAATAACCCTTACCCAGCAGTGCGATAAGTACTTCCACTACTGTAATAACAGCCAATAATATGATTGTCTTTAATGCTATTTTTTTAGATTTTTCGTAAGAATGACCCATTGTCAGTTATTTCTTTAGATTAAATAAAATACAAGGAATACAAATACCCATACAAGATCTACAAAGTGCCAGTAGAGTCCTATTTTCTCTACCATCTCATAACCATTCTTCCTTTCAATATATAGTCCGGTTGCGGCATTGACACAAATGATCAGGAGAAAAACAACACCTGATAACACGTGAAATCCGTGAAATCCCGTAATAAAAAAGAAGAGCGCACCAAATGCTTTTGGTCCAAATTCCTGTTGTTTGATCATACCGGCTTCGTCTCCTTCTGTAACTTTGTACTTGAGGAAATGCCACTCTCCATTATGCTTGTGAATTAAATACGGATCTCCGGGTACGAATGTATCTCCTTCTGTTATATCATGCCCATCACCTTCAAGATAAACGCCAGCTTCAGTGTGTGCACTAAATGGATTGGTGGTAATTGAAACATGTTCTTTACCTATCATTGTCGTCCATTCCCATGCCTGTGATCCAAGGAAACCCAATCCACCCAATATGGTTAGTATCATCCAAAAAACAACGCCCTTCTGATTTTCCCTGTGACCTTCCTGTACCGCACGAACCATCGTGTAGGAACTAAAAAGCAGGATAAATGTCATTACTGTCACAAACAGCAATGGTTTATGATGAAATCCTCCAGGAAACGCACTGAAAACAAAATCAGGAACCGGCCATGTCGGCATGCTTACGCGCAAGGTTCCATATGCTATAAGGAAACCGGCAAAGGTAAATGCATCAGAAAGAAGAAAATACCACATCATCAACTTCCCATAGCTGGCCTTGAATGGAGGTTGTCCTCCCGACCATAACTGTTCGCTGGTTTCTTCTCCAGTATGATGAGTCAAAGT
>JAHHJO010000545.1:0-8786 GCA_018680275.1 Bacteroidia bacterium | reverse complement strand
TGTCAGGACAGGAGATCTTGCTTTTGACCAGTCTGATAAATCTATCTGGGGCATAAAACACCTTAATGGATTTTCAACCATTACAAGGATAGATCAGAAGCCAAAAGACGATAAAATTTTAACACCTTATGGTGATTGGGATCAGGTGTATACATATCCTTATGGACATGATGCATTTGACATCGATGTATCTCCTGACGGAAAGTACCTGTCTGCAGCTGTTACTGATCTTCAAGGGAGCCAGTCTCTATTATTATATAAGATGGAAGATTTGGATAATGGTGAATTTCAACCTGATACATTGTTTAATTTTTCTGTGGCATCCCCCCAGTCATTCAGATTCACACCGGATGGTGAATATTTATTTGGATCGTCCTACTATACTGGAGTGAGTAATATCTTCAGAATACATGTTGAGAGTAAGGAAATTTCAGCAGTCAGTAACAGTTTGACAGGATTATTCAGACCTGTATATATAGATGATGACAGATTGTTTGCATTCAATTTTACAAGTGATGGTTTTCAGCCTGTATATATTCCAAACACAACAGTTGATAACTTGTCGAATATAGATTTCCTGGGTAATATCACTGTAGAAAAATATCCTGAATTAATTGACTGGCAGATTCCGATTCCAGGTAAGGCAGATGTAGATATGGAAAAACTTATCACCAAGAAGGATAAGTATATAGCAGGCAAGGAGATGCAGGTTAATTATGCATATCCGGTTGTTGTTGGATACAAAAACAATGTTGGGGTAGGATACAGGATGCAGATTTCGGATCCTTTCAGGTTCAAATCCCTGGATATGTCATTATCATATACTCCGAGAGCCTGGACAAATGGGCTGCTTGAAGACAGGGCAGAAGACTTCGTTGAACTGGAAGATGAAGAATTGATCCATTTCAATTTTGACTATAATTTCGGACAATTCAATATTCATGGTGGTTTCAATGAAGCGGCCTTTCATGATTTATTTGGTCCTTCCCAAAGTTCACGTAAAGGGTTAAAGCTTGGAGTCAATTATGACAAGAGGTTACTTTATGATCCACCAAATACGGCATCACTCAGATTTGGGATCAGTGGATTCTACGGTCTTGATCAATCACCGGAATATCAACAAATATTGTTAGCCGGATTTGACAAGAACCTCTTTATAAACCTCAGTACATCCATTAATTATAGCACAGCAAGGGCATCCCTGGGAGCTGTAGATGCTGAAAAAGGGATCAGAACATCGCTGTATGTATCAGGAGCATATTCGGCAAAGAAATTTTATCCTCGGGTTATAGGATCATTTGATGTAGGAATGCAGTTGCCAGGTCGTCACTTTTCATTGTGGATCAGGAATTCAGTAGGTAGTTCATTCAGTGAAACCTTCAATCCATTTACCAGGTTTGGCTTTGGCGCCTTCGGAAATAACTATGTCGATTACCAGGCCACAAGACAGTACAGAACTCCTTTTTCATTGCCGGGAATATCCTTTTCAGCAGATCGGATAATAATTGCCAAGACCTTCGCGAAAAGTATGGCCGAATTTGTAATTCCTCCTTTGAGATTCAGAAAACTTGGTGGATTTAACTTTTTTGCAAACTGGATACAGCCGACAGTGTTTACATCCGTCTTATTTACAGACAGTATTGAATTACCAGATGATAAGATAGCGAACCTTGGTGCACAGATTGATCTCAGGATGGTAACATTTTCATTATTGCCTTCCACTTTATCTGTTGGATATGCCAGGGCCTGGGATCTGGATGGACCAGGATCATACAATGAATGGATGATCTCATTAAAATTGTTACATTAATAATGAAACATATTTTTATTTCCTGTTATTAAAATTGCATCAAAATGGAAATGATTTTCTTGTTGATCATGGCTATTGTCCCTGGAGTTGCAATTGCACTATTTGTATACTACAAAGACATAGAAGAACCGGAGCCCTTGCCTATCTTGTTACAGGCAGCTTTTTATGGTGTACTCAGTTTTTTTATCGCACTTGGAATAGGGTACTTACTGCATACCTATGCAAAAATTGATGATGAGAATATAGCTCACCAGATGATCAGGGCCGTGATATTTGTCGGATTTGTAGAGGAGGCTGCCAAATTCCTGTTTCTTCGAGGAATACTTTTCAGGAGTAAAAGTTTTACCCAGCCTTTTGATGGAATAGTCTATTCGGTTATGATCGGCATGGGATTCGCTACTGCCGAGAATATCCTGTATGTGATCAACGGTGGCGCAGGAACCGCCATTGTAAGAATGTTCACTGCTGTTCCAGCACATGCAACCTTCGCTATTATAATGGGATTTTTTATAGGGGAAGCCAAAGTTTTCAGGTCCAGTGCTAACTTATATAGCATCATCGCTTTGTTTTTTGCGACTCTTGCGCATGGATACTATGACTACTTTTTATTCCTTCCATTTATTAAGGGAATGTGGGTTCAGGCGATTGTTTCCTTGGCGATTGTTGTTATAATTACGCAGGTCGCATTCCATATCAGGAAAGACGAGATAATTGTCCATGATGATGATTGAAGTCAGATTATTATTTCAAATAATTCATTTTGACTATCTTGATATAAAACCATAACCATGAGTGATAAGCAGGAAGAAATTATAGTAAAATCGCTGGATCCTAGTGCAGAAATGATGCTGGATACGTCTACTAAAAAGCAAATCCAGCTGATTGCTATTGCAGACAATAAGGCAAACATGATTACTGCGATTTGTGCAGCATTGATTTTTTTAATCATAGCTCTTTTCAGTTCCGGGTTTTCATTAACAGATTCTCCACTCCTCGAACGACTTGAATTCGTCATTCCATTGGGAATATTGCTGGTATTTTGCAGTGTTTCAGTCATTTGTGCGATCCTGGCCTTAAAGCCAAAAATTGTCCGATCCAAATCCAAAGACAAGAGTGTTTTATTCTTTCACAACTATTACAGGAAGACGCTTGATCAGTACAAAGAGGAAATATATGAAGTGATGGAGTCCAGGGATACCATATATGATCATATGATTAAAAACATGTATTACAATGGATTGGTCCTGGAAAGGAAATATGCTTTGCTTGGTTTTGCATATACCATTTTTCTGACAGCTATTATCTGTAGTGTGATGTCCTATGTTGTTCTTACTGTTTTTTAGAAATAGACCTTCTTATACGAATCGGCAAATGAAAATCGTTAAATCTCAAAGTCTTTCCCTTATAAGTTTTTTTACAATTAATAATTACCTGTAAATCTTAAATTCAAGTGCAGGTATATATTATTGTTAATTCATGTTTCCCTAATTTCAAATGAATAAAACCACTCACAGATTATATGTTTGGACCATGGTCCTTATTGTTATCGTAGTAACAATATACCTTTCTTATTCAGGGTATTCCTATTATCAAACCTCTCTGGAGGAAAGATTCTATCATCCCAGGCATGATTGGTTCAAGCCTAGTGGCTTATATGGTCATGGACTTGGAATAATCGGAACATTCATGATTTTATTTGGTGTCAGTATTTATATCCTGAGGAAGAGATATAATTTTCTTTCAAAATTGATTCGTCTCAAACACTTGCTGGAATTTCATATTTTTCTATGTACCATGGGTCCGATATTAATCCTGTTTCATACTGCTTTTAAATTTGGAGGCATAGTTTCAGTGGCCTTCTGGAGTATGGTTGCAGTCGTATTGAGCGGCGTGATCGGCAGGTTTATTTATATTCAGATTCCAAGAACGATTGAAGGACGTGAACTGAGTTTGCAGGAAGTTCAAAAGATGAAATCCGACCCATTGGAATTACTAAAAGGTCAAAACCAGGTTCCGGATGATCTTGAACAACTTATTAATACAGCCACTGATAGTTCAGGGGAACAAAAGGGCATTGTAGCCAAATACCTGATAGACCATAAAAGAGTTAAAGAAATTGGCAGATTCCTGAAAACTACCGGATTGGTCAAGTCGAAAAGAAAGATCATCATCAAGGCGGTCAGGCAGGAAATATCATTATCAAATAGAATTGCGCGTCTTCAAACGATGCAAAAGCTTTTCAAATACTGGCATGTTGCTCATTTACCTTTTGCGCTAATTATGCTGATCATCGTTGTTATACATGTTGTTGTCACGCTTGCTTTTGGATATAAATGGATATTCTGATATGTGGATTGAACAATTGATTATATATGGTGCTGTTTTTCTATTGTGTGCTGTTGTCATTTACTTCTACCTGAGAAAGGTCAATAAAGATTCCAAAAAGGTTGAATTGAAAGTTGCACAAGCCAAGGAAGACGGTCTTTTTGAACCTGTTTCACTGCATCCCCATATCGATCTGAATACTTGTATAGGGAGTGCTGCGTGTGTCGCTGATTGTCCTGAAAAGGATATTCTTGGCATTGTCAACGGGCAGGCCACAGTGATCAATGCAAGTAATTGTGTAGGTCATGGTGCTTGTTTTCATGCATGCCCGGTCGAGGCTATTTCTTTAAGAATTGGTACAGAGAAACGAGGTGTGGATTTACCTCATGTCAATCAAAATTTTGAAACAAATATCCGTGGCATTTTTATTGCTGGGGAGCTAGGAGGTATGGGATTAATCAAGAATAGTGTCGAACAAGGGCAACAGGCCATGGAGAACATTATTAAGAGTCTTCCACAAAATAAGGATGACATCCTGGATGTTGTCATTATTGGAGCTGGACCTGCAGGTATCTCCGCCAGTCTGACTGCCAGGAAACATAAGTTAAATGCAATAACTCTTGAGCAGGATTCACTTGGAGGTACGGTATTCACTTTTCCGAGAGACAAAATAGTGATGACTTCTCCAATGGATCTGCCACTGCATGGAAAAGTCAAACTATATGACACATCCAAGGGAGAATTATTAACACTTTGGAATAAAGTGATCTCTGAAAACAAGCTGATAATACAGGAGCATACAAAAGTGGATAGAATTCTTCCTATTGAAGATGGAAGATTTAAAACCATAACATCTAATGGCGAGGAATTTATTTCAAATGCCGTGCTCCTTGCAATTGGAAGAAGAGGAACGCCAAGGAAACTGAATGTGCCCGGAGAAGATTCAGAGAAAGTCGCATATCGATTGCTGGAACCTGAGTTGATAACAGGAAAGAAAATCGTTGTGGTTGGTGGTGGGGATTCTGCAGTCGAATCAGCTATGTTGCTTGCCGATACGAATGAAGTAATTCTTTCCTATCGTAAAGACAAGTTTGCTAGGATCAAACCCAAGAACAGGGAGCGTATCAAAGTGAGCATCGAAGATGGTTCGATAAAAGTTCTGTACAATACCAATGTGGTAAAAATTGATGAAAAACATGCGGTTATCGAATCTTCAGAAACAGGGGAAACCATGACTATTGAAAATGATAAAATTTACATATTCGCTGGAGGTGAATTGCCTACAAAGTTTTTACAAAATGCAGGTGTAGAGATCACCAAACGATTCGGGTATGTCCTGAAAGAACATAAATGACATTTTGATTCGTAAAGTAAAATATTGTTTGATCCTGGTGCTGTGCTATTTTCAAAGCACGGCGCAATTATCTCCAGGTAAACTGGCAGAATCTCATTCGCACCTGGAAGGTATAACTAATTGCACCCAATGTCATGAATTGGGAAAAAAGGTTGCAGAAGCCAAATGCCTGGAGTGTCATTCATTTATTCAGTCTCTTGTAAATACCAATCGTGGCTACCATGCGTCCTCAGAAGTCAAATCAAAAGAATGCATAGATTGTCATAGTGATCACCACGGACTTAATTTCGAAATGGTTCGCTTTGATGTGGATAATTTTGATCATGAACTTACAGGTTATTCTCTTTTAGGATCTCATGGAAGGATAGAATGCCGTGCTTGTCATGTCGCTGATAATATAACTCAACCCGATCTTAAGAAAAGAGAAGATACGTTTCTTGGCTTACAGGAAGACTGTCTGTCCTGTCATTCGGATTTTCATCAGGGTACGCTTTCAAATGATTGCCTTGCATGCCATGAATTTGAAAAATTCAGACCGGCTCCCGGTTTTGATCATAGTCTGACGGAATATCCACTGAAAGGACAACACGAAGATGTTGAATGTAAAAAATGTCATGAAGAAACGAGCAGAAATGGCGTTTCCTTCCAGCTTTTTTCCGGTACAGAATTTCAAGATTGCAAATCATGTCACATAGATCCTCACAGGAATCAAATTCCTGGGAACTGTGCCAGTTGTCATAGTGAATCCGGATTCAACGCCGTGCGCCGGATTTCTTCTTTTAAGCATGGACTGACAGAATTTCAACTCAGAGGAAAACATAGTGAGACGAGATGTATGGATTGTCATGTACAAACGTCAGATCCACTAAAGGTGTTCCAGGACAAATCCGGCATCAGTGAAGACAATTGCATAGCATGTCACGATGATGTTCACAAGGGGAAATTCGGAGAGAGATGCATAGAATGTCATAGCGAAACAAGTTTTTTTGATTTGAAAGATCTGTCCTATTTTGATCATAGTTTGACAGATTATCCTTTAGAGGGAAAACATACAAATGTAGATTGCCGCAAATGTCACGAAGAAAGGTATACTGACCCCATAGATTTCTCCGCCTGCATGAATTGCCATGAAGACTATCATGAAGGAGAATTTATAAATGAAGGTAAGGTCCCTGATTGTGTGGATTGTCATAGTGTCCATGATGGTTTTGGATACAGTCTGTTTGATCTGGAAAAACATGAAAAAACACGTTTTCCTCTTGAAGGAGCTCATATGGCCACACCATGTTTTGAATGTCACCTTTCAGAAGATCGATGGCATTTCAGGGACATTGGAATTCGATGTTCGGATTGCCATGATGATATTCATGAAGGATTTATTTCAGATTCATATTATCCGGAAAATGATTGCAGGAACTGTCACCAGCCGGATGCATGGACTGCTATTGACTTTGATCATGTGTTGACTGACTGGCCCCTGGAAGGTGCACATGAAAATGTCAATTGCAGGGCATGTCATTTTGCTGATTCAGATAATAATTCTAACTTGATACAAGTGTTTAATGAATTGGATAATAATTGTATTCAATGTCATGAAAACATCCATGGTGATCAGTTTGAGGTAGATGGAATGACGGACTGTGTACGTTGCCATGATGTAAATAGTTGGTACCCTGGCAGATTTGACCATAATCAAACATCATTTCCATTGGAAGGGAAGCATTCAGAAATTGCTTGTCAGTCATGCCACGAGAGTTATTTTGAGAATAATACTGAAATAATTCAATTCAAAATTGAAAGCTTTGAATGTGTAGACTGTCATCAATAATATTACTATTACTGCCAAGTTTTTTCTTGTCAGCACAATCACCACATGGTGAAGGTAATGTTGTGGATTGTGCATCATGCCATGATCCCTCAGGATGGACTATCGATATAGATACTTTTCATTTCAACCACGATACTTTTTCCTTCCGACTGAATGGTCTTCATGCTTCGACTGATTGTAAGCTTTGTCATGTCACTCTGGTTTTTAATGAAACCGAGAATGATTGTGCTTCTTGCCATGATGACATTCATAATATGACTCTGGGAAATGATTGCCGTCGCTGTCACAATGAAGAATCATGGTTGGTCAATCAGATTCCTGAAATCCATGAAATGGCCGGATTCCCTTTAGTAGGAGCGCATAGTGCTATACATTGTAATGCATGTCATATTTCAGATTCTGAGTTAAGTTTTCCTCAACTGGGAAACGAATGTCTTAATTGCCATCTCAGGGAATTCGAAGAGGCTGATGATCCAGATCATAGCGGGTTTTCTACCAATTGCATTGATTGTCACGATCCAGCGACACCTGATTGGACAGGAGGCTCCATATTACATGATTTTTTCCCACTCACACTGGGTCACGATATCTCCGATTGCGCTCGGTGTCATAATGTAGCTGATTATACGGATATCTCTTCAGAATGTGCAAGTTGTCATCAGCAGGATTATGATAATACTGTGAACCCGGATCATAATTTAACAGGATTAAGTACAGACTGTGCATCGTGTCATACAACCGAACCTGAATGGAGACCTGCTGAATTCAGGGATCACGATGGTCTGTATTTCCCAATTTACACTGGTTCACATCAGGGGGAATGGGATCAGTGCTTAGACTGTCATCTAAACCAGAATGATTTCAGCGAATTTTCCTGTACGAATTGCCATGAAAAGGATGAAACCGATGGTGAGCACGAAGAAGTAAACGGTTATTTCTATGATGACGGGGCGTGCCTGGCATGTCATCCTGACGGTGGTGAGGGTAGCGCATTTGATCATAATCAGACTAATTTTTCATTGACCGGTGCGCATCTTTCTGTGGCTTGTATGGATTGTCATTTCGATGGATTTGCCGGAACTTCAAGCTATTGTGCCGATTGTCATACTCCTGATTTTGAAGCATCTGTTAATCCCGATCATGTGGAGCTCAATTTATCAAATGATTGTGCTTCCTGTCATACAACTGATCCGGAATGGATGCCTGCGACCTTTGATATCCACAATGATTTCTATCCTTTATCAGGAGCGCATTTGATGATTGCCAATGATTGTGCAAGCTGTCATAATGGTGATTACAATAATACCCCCAATACCTGTTTTGACTGCCACAAAACAGAATACGAGGAAACAACTGATCCTGATCATGTCTCGGCTAATTTTGGAGAAGATTGTGCCGGTTGCCACAGTGAAGATGGTTGGGTGCCATCAACTTTCGATCATGACGGTCAATATTTCCCTATCTTTTCC
>JAHHJO010000164.1:0-3952 GCA_018680275.1 Bacteroidia bacterium | reverse complement strand
GAATTTAACATGTCAAAAAGTAAAAAGAAGAAAGTAGTCGTTACAACAAGTTCCAACGTTAGAGCTACTCAATCAAAGATCAGGTCATCCAAAAGCAGCAGTGCAAAATTATCCGAACCTCTCGTGTTTGGTAAAGAAAATTATAAATGGATTGCGATAGGCGTTGGGTTGATCATTGTAGGTATGCTACTTATGATAGGAGGCTTCAATGAAGATCCTGCAGTTTGGGACGAATCAAAAATCTATGGTTTTCAGCGAACACTTCTTGCACCGGTTGTGATTCTTACTGGTCTTGCTGTTGAAATATACGCCATCTTTAAATAAGCCTTCATGTCTGAAATTCTTGAAGCCCTCATCCTGGGAATCGTTCAGGGCCTGACAGAATTCCTTCCTGTAAGCAGTAGTGGACATCTTGAGATTGTTAAATTTCTTTTCGGAAATAATGCACTTGCCGAACAAAGTCTTTTAACTTCTGTTTTCCTTCATTTTGCTACTGCTTTAGCTACAATTCTTGTCTTCAGAAAAGAAGTACGCCAAATACTTCGAAACCTTTTTGTAAAAGGCTGGAATAATGAAAAACAGTTTTCGGTTTATATTGTGATAAGCATGATCCCGGCAAGCCTGGTTGGCTTTTTTATGGAAGACTTTGTCGCACAGTTTTTTAACAATCAGATCACATTTGTGGCTTATATGCTCATCATTACAGGGTTCATACTTTTAATATCTGAAAGAATCCACAATACAACTAAACCGTTAAACAGCAGATCTGCTTTTGTCATAGGAATATCTCAAGCTATCGCCGTACTTCCGGGTATCTCAAGGTCAGGGACCACCATAGGAACGGCCTTGCTCCTTGGTATTGAAAAATCAAAAGCAGCCAGGTTTTCTTTTTTAATGGTTGTTCCATTGATCTTTGGTAAAATGGCTAAGGATTTATTGTCTGGAGAATTCATGAACAATGCACCTTCAATGGGCTACCTGCTTATCGGATTCGTTTCTGCCTTTATTGCCGGTGTCGCGGCTTGTACATGGATGATTCAAATCGTTAAGAAATCAAAATTGAGCTGGTTTGCCATGTATTGTTTTATTGTTGGAATTTCTATACTTATATATTCGCTATCGACAAAATGATCATAGTAGACAAAAATAGTGACCCTGATAAAATTGATTACAGGGAAGGCGCAGTAATTCTCATAAACAAAGACCTGCACTGGACTTCATTTGATGTAGTGAATAAAATTCGCTTTGCACTGAGATCAAAATATCAAATAAAAAAGATCAAAGTCGGACACAATGGGACTCTTGATCCACTGGCAAGCGGACTCCTGATGATCTTCACTGGAAAATATACAAAGCGAATTCCGTACGAGGAAAATCATGACAAATATTATGAAGGCCTGATCAAATTAGGTGCGACAACGGATACCCTGGATACTGAAATGCCGGAAACCGATTTCACAGACTACAAGCATGTTGATGAATCAATGATCCAAAACGCAATGGAATCATTCCTGGGAGATTCCATGCAGGAAATTCCGGTTTTTTCAGCAACCAAAACAAAAGGACAAAGAATGTACAAACTGGCCAGGGAGGGCAAGGAGATAGAAAAGAAATTCAAAGCTGTAACGTTCCATGAAATAACCATGGATTCATACAAGCCTCCAATAATAAATTTTAGTCTCAAATGCGGTAAAGGAACCTATGTGAGGGCTTTTGCCCGCGACTTGGGCATAAAACTGAAAACAACTGCATATCTTTATGCGCTCAAGCGAACTGGAATAGCCAATTATTCTATTGAAAATGCGTTTAATGTTGAAACCTTCTGCAGTTTAATAAATCATCAGGATTGAGTTTAGTTGTTGAGAATATCACTAAATACTATGGCACACAAAAAGCCATTGATGGAGTCAGTTTTACTGCTGAACCAAATTCAATCATTGGGTTAATCGGGCCGAATGGTGCTGGCAAAACGACCACAATGAAAATCCTGACTTGCTATATGCCTTCAGATGAAGGCCGGGTAAACATTCATGGCCTTGATATTGAAACCGATGAACAGGAAATAAAAAGAATAACAGGATATCTTCCCGAACATAATCCTCTGTACGGGAATATGTATGTCAAAGAATTCCTTTTGTTTGTTAGCAGGATACACAGGATACCACATCCTCATCAACATATCAGCAGCATCATTGAAAAGGTTGGTTTGGGTATTGAACAGCATAAAAAGATATCCGAACTTTCAAAAGGCTACAAACAAAGAGTAGGTATCGCCCAGGCTATTATTCATGATCCCAAAATACTTATACTTGATGAACCAATTTCAGGCCTTGATCCTAATCAATTGGTGGAGATAAGGAACCTGATCCGCGAATTAAAAGAAGATAAAACGATCATTTTTTCATCACATATCCTGCAGGAAGTCGAATCGATATGTGATAGGGTAGTCATCCTTAATAAAGGAAGAGTGATTACAAATGAGTCATTATTGTCACTCCAGGAAGATGAAGGTGAGGAATTCATACTCAATCTTAAACTCACAAGTCCAGTTGACAAGACCCTCCTTTCTGATATTAATGGCGTATCCATGGTTAAACAGAATGATTCAACATCTTATTCCATAAGATGTAATAAAGATGAATATACCAGGGAATTGATCTTTGATACAATTGTACAATCAGGTAGCAAGATCATTCTTATGGAATTCAAACAGGATTCTCTTGAAAGCATTTTTAAATCAGTGACACAATCAGATTCATAAATGCTGAGTATCTACATCAAAGAAATACAGTCCTTCTTCAGTACCCTGACCGGCTATATCGTTTTGATCATATTCCTGTTATTTACCGGATTGTTTATGTGGGTCTTTTCTGCAACTTCAGTCCTCAATTATAATTATGCCAGTCTCGGCCAGTTATTTACAATTGCCCCAATGGTCTTTATGTTTCTAATCCCGGCTGTCACGATGCAATCACTGGCAGAAGAAAAGCAAAAGCAAACCATTGAATTCCTGGCAACAAAACCCTTGTCTGACCTGGATATTGTTCTGGGTAAATACCTGGCCTGCCTGACCCTGGTATGTATTGCATTAATTCCTACACTGATATATTATTTTTCAATTGTCAGACTAGGTTCCCCCGTTGGCAATATTGATAACGGTGCTGTTATAGGATCATACATTGGATTGGTTTTCCTTGCCGCCGTATTTTGTGCAATAGGATTATTCACTTCAAGTCTGACCAGCAACCAGATTGTAGCATTTATTCTTGCAGCCTTCGGTTGTTTTTTTGTGTATTGGGCTTTCGAATTTTTAAGCAATCTGCCGGTTTTCTTTGGACACCTTGATGATTTTGTAAAATCACTGGGTATCGAGTATCATTATGACAATATCAGTAAAGGAAGAATTGATTTCAAGGATATCGTTTACTTCCTTTCACTTGTGTTTTTATTTGTATGGCTAACTCTTGTTTCACTGGACAGAAGAAAATGGTAATGGGGAAGAGAGGAATGAAATATGGCATACAGACGATACTGATCATTTTGATCATTGTGATCCTTAATGCCATAGCACAAAGAATAAACTTTTTTGTTGATTTAACGGAGGAGAAAAGGTTTACATTAACCGAATCTACAGAAAGCCTCCTCAAGGATGTTGATGATATTGTACTAATCGATATACTCCTTGAAGGAGAACTCGCATCAAGCTTTCAACGGTTAAAGAACAGGACCGAGGAAATAGTCAAACAATTCCGATCAGTCAATCCTTTGATTGAATATAAATTCACCAATCCTTCACAAGGATCAGTAGAGGAGATTAACCAATTGAGGCAACAGCTCAGCAAAGACGGTATCTTCCCCAGGAATTTACTCGTGACTGAAGGAACACAAAGGGTCGAAAAACTGATTTATCCCTATGCCATAATCAAATATGGTGAAAGAAAGATTCCTGTGA
>JAHHJO010000061.1:0-3244 GCA_018680275.1 Bacteroidia bacterium | reverse complement strand
GACATAAGACTTCAGACTTTGAAGCTATAATTACTTCAAAATCCGGCAATCTCCTGAGTAACAAACATAAAAATCTAGCGTCTCTTGTCTAGTATCTGATATCTTTCCTCTCCCGTGTACCTGCCGTAATGAAATGAAGGCATGGTTTTGGGTACTTTTTTTTAGATTCAAGACAATAGACTTTAGACTTTGAAGCTATAATTATTTCAAAATCTGCCAATCTCCTGAGTAACAAACATAAAAATCTAGCGTCTCATGTCTAGTATCTGATGTCTTTCCTCTCCCGTGTACCTGCCGTAATGAAATGAAGGCATGGTTTTGGGCACCTTTTTTTAGATTCAAGACAATAGACTTTAGACTTTGAAGCTATAATTATTTCAAAATCCTGGAATCTCTTGAGTAACAAGCATAAAAATCTAGCATCTCTTGTCTAGCATCTCTTGTCTAGCATCTAATATCTTTCCATCCCCTTTACCTGCCATAATGAAATGACTCATATGTTTTCTTAATGATCTGCATCATTGACTTTTTCAGAATTTCATGACAGATTCCAAGAAAATATCTTCTAATGAAACTACAATCTCTCCTTCTCTCGTTTCTGATGGTTTTCTTCGGTTTTTATAATCTCTCATGCCAGGAACTAGATGTTGACGGTTCCATTAAAATAGGGTCCTCAACCAACACTCCGACTGCTGGCACCATCAGGTGGAATGATACGACGCAGGATTTTGAGGGATTTAACGGGAATGAATGGTTGTCTTTGACAAAAATGAAACAATTCGGAAATACAAATAATACAGAATCCGATAAACTTACTGCAGGTGATGCCGGAGCGGGTGATCATTTTGGATGGAGCGTATCCATTGATGCAGATTATGCATGTATAGGTGCACCTTATGATGACGTTGGAGCAACAGACTGGGGGTCAGCTTACATTTTTGTTCGTTCTGGTACAACCTGGTCCCAACAAGACAAAATAACAGCAAATGATGCAGATGCAAATGATTATTTTGGATGGAGTGTATCTATTGATGGGGATTATGCATGTATTGGAGCTCCTTTAGATGATGACGGAGGATCAAAATCAGGTTCTGCATATATTTTCAAACGGTCAGGTACGAGCTGGTCCCAACAAGCAAAACTGACTTCCAATGATGCGGATATAGATGATTTCTTTGGAAGGAGTGTATCCATAAATGGAGAATATGCATGTATTGGAGCTCCTTATGATGATGATAATTCGGTAGCTACAGGATCCACTTATATTTTTAAACGATCTGGTACGACCTGGTCCCAACAAGCAAAATTAACAGCAAACGATGCTGAACTATATGATGGCTTTGGAATTAGCGTGTCCATCTCGGGTGATTATGCCTGCATAGGCACTAGTGGGGATGATGAAGGGGGTTTAGTGAACTCTGGATCAGCTTACATTTTTAAACGATCTGGTACGAGCTGGTCCCAACAAGCAAAATTAATAGCCAACGATGCCTCTACTGATGATGAATTTGGATTATGTGTCTCGATATCAGGTGACTATGTTTGTATTGGAGCTCCTTATGATGATGACAGAGGAACAAATTCAGGATCCGCATATATTTATTCTCGATCAGGGAATTCGTGGACTCAACAAGCCAAACTAACAACAATCAATGCAGGGGCGCATGATAACTTTGGAATAAGTGTCTCCATATCAGGTGACTATGCATGTATAGGGGCTCCATTTGATGATGACGGAGGAACAAATTCAGGATCTGCATATATATTCATTCGTTCAGGTACTTTCTGGACTCAACTATCTAAATTAAAAGCAAGTGATGCATCGGCGGGTGATTCTTTTGGTAGAAGCGTTTCTATCTCAAGTGATCATGTCTGCACCGGTGCACCTAATGATGATGGCGGAGCTTCGCTTTCCGGATCTGCATATGTTTTCCAGTAGAAATTTTGCTTTAACCAGCTCCAGATAAACTATTTCCTATAAACAAAGGTTTTATTATTGCAGTTTACCAAGCATTAAGCCGGACTTGATAAAGCCAAAACAAATATCATTACTTCAGAACAGACTTGAACTTAATCTCCCCGGATGGTCTGCCCAATCCTTAATGTCCCCGATCAAAACAAGGGAATACCTGCAATTTCCCGATTCTGCAAGGAAAGCTGGTGTTCTGGCATTATTCTATCCATCAAACAAACATGACCTCGAACTCATCTTCATCAAGCGACCCACAAAAAACCCCATGGACAAACACGGAGGGCAAGTCAGTTTCCCTGGCGGACAAATCGAACAAGGCGACAGGCATATGATCGATACAGCACTGCGAGAAACAGAAGAAGAGATAGGCATACCATCCAATAAAATTAAAGTGCTCGGACAGTTGTCTCCAATCTATGTGTATGTCAGTAATTTTATTGTGACACCTGTCGTTGGATTCATTGATTTTAAACCAGAATATAAATTACAGGAATCAGAGGTAGACTACGTCATCACTTCTCCCCTAACCCATCTCATCGATCCCCATAACAGGAAAACCAAAGATCTTAAGGTGCGTAGCCACCTGCTCAAACAAGTTCCCTACTTCGACCTCCAAGGAGAAGTATTATGGGGTGCCACGGCCATGATGACATCAGAACTCCTGCATATCATATCGGATTTATAATTACAGAAGTGGCTTATTCTTTTATTTTTGGATGAGCAATAACCCGCTGTGGAAAATAATCTGATCTCTTCATATAAATTCAATCTTGAAAAGACCATCAACCGACTGGTTATTGTAATCTCTATTGGGATAGTCGCCCACCTTATCTTTTTACTGCTGACGAATGACCGGAACATCTTCCAATACCTGCATGAAATTGAACTCAAGTATGTATTCCTGATCCTGCTTTTGCTTCCAATGAATTGGATTGGTCATGGCGCCCGACTGACCCTATGGACGCATTATCTGAAAACCAGGATTCGATACAAACAGGGATTAAAGATTGCCATATATACTGAATTAGGACAAGCAATCACGCCTACATTGATCGGTGGAGGACCAATTAAAATGGCTTTGTTGATCAAAAACGGACTATCTACCGGTAAAGCAGGATTTCTGACACTGCTGGGTGGTTTTGAAGATTTTCTGATGTATTGCACAGTCTTCATAGTCGCCTTTTTTCATGCCCGTCAGGAAGTTTTTAAAATCCTTGGCTCAATCTGGCAATTTCTTCTCAGAGAATGGCAATACATAGCCCTGGGTATGTT
>JAHHJO010000019.1:0-4258 GCA_018680275.1 Bacteroidia bacterium | reverse complement strand
TATCTGTAATTCCGGGATTGAATGTGAATATTGATTTTGATGATTATTACCCAAATAAAGATCCGGAATTAAACTTTTTCCACCATGTGAAAAAGGAATTGGGCAATGATGAGCATATCTTGCTTGTTGCTGTTGAAGCAGGGAATAGTCTTTTTGATCCTGGCTTTCTTCATAAAATAAAGGATGCTGCCAGTCAAATCAGATCATTGCAGGAAGTAAAAAGAGTCAGTGATTTAACCAGCCTCAAGTCTTATAAAAAAAGTCCCTTTGGGATAATCTCATCCAATTATATCAAACCAGGTAAAGCCAGGGATACAGTTGATTTTTCTAAGCTCGCAAAGGATTCTCTTTATACAAAAAGGTTTTATAACCAACCACGGAACGCAATATATCTGTATGTACAATTAATTGACACACTGCATCCCGTAGAAGTTGACAATGCATTGAATCAAATTACATCTGTCCTGGAAGACCAGGAATTTGAAGCGTATCATCTGATGGGCAGGAAGTATCTCGAGTCTGAGTACAAGAAAATTGTCAATAGAGAATTGGGTCGTTCTGTCATATACACACTGGCAGTAATAGTTGTCATACTTTTCTTTTTCTTCAGATCAATCAAAGGAATATTATTTCCTGTGGTTTCCATGATCCTGGCGCTGGTCATGCTATATGGCAGTCTTGCCGTTCTGAATCGTGATCTTCATATCATGTCGAACCTGTTTCCCACAATAATTTTGATAGTAGGTATTTCAGATATTATTCATATTCTTTCCGGCTACGACTTTGAATTTAGAAGGGGGTTTGATATTCATACATCTACAAAATTAGTCCTGCATAAGATCGGAACAGCTATTTTCCTTACATCCATAACAACGGCAATCGGGTTTATGACACTGTGTACCTCTTCGATGAAAGCAATTAGCAGCTTTGGTATAGAAGCAGCAATTGCTGTATTAATTGCATTTGTGTTTTCAATTCTGTGGGCACCCCTTTTCCTCTACCAGTTCAATATTAAAATACCTGTGCACACAAAGAAGAATCAATTGAATTGGGCGAAGGTATCCCGCTGGATTCACAAAATTGTAGTCCATAGAAGTGGCTTGATTTGGGTCATATCAGTCATTGTTCTCATGGCATCATTTATAGGAATATCCAGGATCAATTATAATAACCTCCAGGTAACAAACATTCCACTGGATCACAGGTTGAGGTCGGATTTCAAATATTTTGACGAGCTGCTTGGAGGAAGCAGGACCTTTGAGTTGCTTGTATCAAGCGACAAGGAATCAGGACTGAGAGATAAGAGCCATATCGCAAAGTTTTACCAACTCCACAAATACCTGGAATCATTTCCTGAAATCAACGGGATTATATCTCCATATAGCTGGTACCAGCTTGTTGTAAATATTTATGACAGGTCGCTAAATGCACACGATATTGAAGACCAGCAAGTGATAGATAAGTTTGTCGATGGATTGCCACTTAATTTCTATGCTGGAGATTGGAAGCTTGTAAACAAGAATGAAAACATAGGACGATTTTCAGGAAGAATGAAAGATATAGGAAGACTGGAAGTGATCAAGATAAACAAGAAAATCAATCAATGGATTGAGGATAATAATTTCCCCCCGGATTTAAAATTCCAGGTTTCGGGAACCGATCATATGATCGACAGGGGACACTATCATCGTATAAAAAACATGATCCAAGGTCTCGTGATTGCACTTGTCGCAGTGTCTGTCCTGATTGCTCTCATTTTCAGGAGCCGATCGTTATTGTTTATCAGCCTGATCGTAAATCTTTTCCCAATTATCATTGTAGCAGGAATCATGGGTTTTGCTGGAATAGAGATGAGAGGATCGACCACCATTTTGTTTACGATAGGATTTGTCATTGCCATAGATGACACACTTCACCTGATCAGCAAGTACCAGTATTTTAAAAAGGAAGGACTCCCAATAGAATTGAATCTTGAAAAAAGTATTCTTGAAGCTGGCAGAGCGATTGTTACCACTTCGGTAATACTGATTGGCGGATTCCTTGTGCTCCTTCATTCCCAGTCCTGGGATATCCGTACCCTGGGAATACTAGTCAGTTTGATGTTGTTCGTGGCAGTTATCGTTGATCTGTTTCTGCTTCCTTCACTGATCTTCAAATTTGATAAAAGATGAAAATATCACGGGAACAAATATTGATATTGGTAAATCTCAGTGCTAACGATAAGAAAGCCGAATCCAAATGGTTACACATCAGGGATGAGGTGTTTTCTGTTCTCGGTGGCAAAGTACGTGTCGTTGAATACAGGCCACCTTTCGATCTCGAATTATGTTTGGAAGAAATCATGGCAGACCTTGACATTAAGTTTATCATCTCGGCAGGTGGGGATGGCAGTCTCAATTACCTTGTCAATCACCTGATGACTCTTCCTGTTTCGCAGAGGATGAAATTTACTGTAGGAGCGATCGGTCTTGGTTCAAGTAATGACGCTTTAAAGCCATTTCATAAATTTATCCAGGGTGTCCCAGTCAATATAGATTACAATTCTTCTGCACTTGTTGATATTGGCAAGGTGGTTATGGATTCGAATACGCAGGAACAATTTTATTTTCTCAATAATATAAGCTTTGGTGTTACGGCCAATGCCAATGCACTTTTTAATAAAAGTGACTTTATTCTCAAAATGATCAAGAGAAGATTTACAAACCTGGCCATTATCTATTCAGCACTAAAAACGATTGTTCATCACCAGAATATTCAAAGTGTATTAAAATTCAATAATAAGATCATAGAGTCAAATCTTTCGACTTTATCAATATTAAAAACACCTTTCCTGGCCGGCATCCTGCGCTATGACCAGGATATTCAAAGAAACGATGGATTTCTTGGTGTAAATCTATGTGACGGTATGACAAGGATGCAATTGATAAAGACGGTATATGCATTGAGTAAAACCAGGTTTTCAGCCAGGAAAAAATGTTTGTCGTTCCTTACTAAAGGCATAGAGGTTCATTTCAATGACAAGGTGAATATTGAAATAGATGGCGAAATCCAAAGAGGTCAAGCATTTAAAATATCTCTTGCACCAAAATGTCTGAATTATATTTCTTCACCCCAAAAGACACAGTTATGAATTCGAAGACCTTTGCAATTTCCAATATTAAATTCTGGACCTCATTCTGGGTTCACATGAGACCTTACCTGTTATTTATTTCAGGAATTGCCGGAATGGCAGGGATGGCCATGGGAAAACCATTAACAGAAATCAACATTTATTTTGTCCTTGCGGCAATTGCTTTTTTTCTTAGCTATGGGTTCGGTCAGGCACTTACAGATTGTTACCAGGTGGATACTGATAAAATTTCCTCGCCGTATCGCCCGCTGTCCAAAGAAATCATTCGAATCAGGGATGTTAAATTGATCAGCATCATTGGATTGATCTTTTGTGTTGTTTTTTTACTGTTGCCCAACTACAGGAATATTGTTTTTGGTATACTTTCTATCATTGGGTTATGGACTTATTCAGGTATAAAGCGTCAATACTGGTTTCTTGGTCCAGCACATAATGCATGGATTGTCGCACTACTTCCCATCATGGGGTACCTGGTGACGTCCGGAGCAGGATTTAGCGGGATATTGAACATTGAACTGCTGGTTCTTGTATTGATGAATTTCTTTGCATATGCCAATTTTGTCCTGATCGGTTATCTGAAAGATATTGAAGCTGACAGAAAAACAGGCTACAAGACTTTCCCTGTCGTTCATGGCTGGGACAAAACTGTATTCCTCGGTGTGATCATTTCGATCGTGTCAGCAGTTCTGTGTGCATGGATTATAGATTGGAGCACTTATTCAACCATTTGTTTTATACTGGCATGCACATTGGCAGCAACAGGTCATTTTAATTCAATTTTCACGAATAAGAAGTCTGAGGAAAATGCAAGGATACCAATTGAGATGACAGTCAGAAGTTTCTTGCTTTGGAACCTGGCCGTGATATTCAGCCTGGCTCCATCATTGTCTCTTTGGTTAGTAGCTTATTATTTAATATTTGAATTTGTGCTTTATTTAAGACCGGATTTTAACCAGATTTAGGTATTGATTTCTATTATTCCCTATCTTTCACGCACCATTATGAAAGATATTATAATATCAGAATTAACAACTGTCCTTGGTTCTGCAGGTGTATTAACCGGTATGGATGTATCAGCCAGATCACATCATATCTGGTGTCTTGATCAACCATTAAATGCCCTTGCAG